>DATHNV010000236.1:0-2187 GCA_035485615.1 Acidimicrobiales bacterium | reverse complement strand
CGACCGAACAAGTATCCCTGGAGGAAGTCGCACCCCAGTTCCTCGAGAATGCGACTCTGCACCTCTTGCTCCACGCCTTCTGCGACGCACGTAAAGCCCATCGCCCGGCTGAGATCGATGACCCCGCGAACGACGGCCGAGCCTTCTGCGCCCGAGGCGATTCGATCGACGAAGGACTTGTCGATCTTGACGAAGTTAATGGGCAAGTCGGCGAGATAGCTGAGTGACGAGTAGCCGGTGCCGAAGTCATCGATCGCGAGTCGTACGCCCAAAGATCGAAGGGCCAAGAGACGAGGCAACGTGATCTCGAGATCCTCAATCAAGGCGCTCTCGGTGACCTCCAGGACGAGCCTCTCGGGAGGAAGTCCCGAGCCTTCCAACACTTGCGACACGCTATTGACGAGGTCACTCTCTTGAAGCTGATGCGCGGAGAGGTTGACACTGACGTAGAAGTCTGCGTCGACAGTGCCGCTTTGGCGCCACTGCTGCGCCTGACAGGCGGCGTCCCACAGCACTTGCTTGCCGAGCGGCACAATCAGACCCGTGTCTTCCGCGATGCCGATGAACTCGATGGGAGCAAGAAGACCGCGAGTGGGGTGATGCCACCTGACCAGTGCTTCCGCCGCGATAAGGCGACCGCTCTGCGCACTGACGATCGGCTGATAGAAGACTTCGAACTGCTGTGAGTCGAGACCCTCTCGTATTCCGACCTCCGTTTCCAAAAGTCGCACCGCATCTTCGTGCATCTTCGGCCGATACATCTCAAATCGGCCCTTGCCATTTCGCTTAGCGACGTACATCGCGAGGTCCGCGTCGCGCAACAGATCATCGGGCGTGGCGTGCGGCCCCTTAGCAATGGCGATGCCGATACTGGCTCGCACCGCAAAGTCGCTCGCGAGCACACGAAAGGTGGGAGTGAGCGCGGCGATGATTCGCTCGGCGACCGCTTGAGCCGCCTTGGGCATGGTGCCTGACTCGATGAGGACCGCGAATTCGTCCCCGCCGAATCGCGCGACGGTGTCGCCGGGCCGGGTTGCTGAGTGGATACGTTTGGCCACTTCGACGAGCAGGTCATCCCCCGCTGGGTGCCCGAAGCTGTCGTTGACCGCTTTAAAGTCGTCGAGATCGAGGAACAAGACGGCCACGGCGTTCGCTCCGCGTTCGCCTTTGTCCATTGCGTGCGAGAGCCGATCGAAGAACAAAGCGCGATTCGCCAGTCCCGTGAGGGTGTCGTGAAACGCTTGATGATTCAGTTCTTCTTCCAGCGCGTGCCGCCCGGTCACGTCACGACTATTGAGGACAATGGCACCCACGTCAGGCTCGTCGAAGAGATTAGTGATCACGACGTTGATGATTCGCCACTGGCCGTCTCGATGAACCATCCGAACTTCAAAATCCGAGGTGCTGCCGAGCCCACCCGTCAAAACCCTCGCCAGTTGAGCCTGTGCCAAAGCCGCATCGTCGCCGTGAACGAGATCCACCAGTGACAGCCCGAGGAACTCAGACGGCGCTCGACCAAGAATCTCATTCACCGCTGGGCTCTGATAGACCACGCGCAGGTCCTTACCCAGCAACGTGAGCATGTCCGACGAGTACTTCACCATTGCCTGGAATCGTCGCTCGTTTCTCGCTTCTTGGACCACACTCGCTAACTCGACTCGCTCGAGCGCGAGGTTCAGCTGAGCCGAGATCCCATCGAGAATGGCTCGGAGATCAATGGGGAGCGGACGGTCGTGGGCCAAAAGCACCCGTTCTTGGACGACGTCGCGCTCGGAAGACTTCAGTTGCGTCCAGATGACGGGACCCGACACTTCACCGACCGAGAATCCTTCACTGAAGTTGATCTCTCGTCGATCGCTCTCGACGTCAGCCCGCGTCACCGTGACCGTTGTTCCAATGAGTTGGGTCCAGTTCGACGCGACCACGTGATCGATCGGCGATTCGTGCACGATCACGACACAGCCGATCACTCCCGCCGCTCCGATGTTCAACATGGCGCCAATTCCTGCGTCCAGCACACCCCGGCGGGCGGTGGCGGTGAGCAGATACTCCGAAAACTCTCGCAGTGCCTGTTGACGTCGCGAGTCGACGGCTTGGGCCCGCACCAATCCGACCAGGCGAAGAATGACCAGAATGAAGCCCACCGCCGAAACGATCGCGAGTATGCCGTCATCGCCCTCGGCGCCC
>DATHNV010000235.1:0-26291 GCA_035485615.1 Acidimicrobiales bacterium | reverse complement strand
CGTTGAACGCCGACGACCCGTACGTGCGCCGAACCCGCATCTGCTGGCTGAGCGCGAGCGAAATGGGACCCAGTCGCACCACCGGGCGAGACCGCACGCCCGCTCGCGCGGGCATCACCACGACCGACGTCACGCCGTACTCCAGGCAGGTAAGGCGCAGTCTCGCCAGTTCGAGCAGACCGAGCGCGGGGGCGGGCAGCGCGCCGTAGCGGTCCACCCACTCGGCGCGCAGGTCGTCGAGCTCTTCGTGGGTCGTCACGCTCGCGAGGTGTCGATACGCCTCGAGGCGCGCGTCGTCGGCTTCGACGTAGTTCTTGGGCAGATGTGCGTCACCCGGCACGTCAAGGTTGATCGGCGTGACTTCGGGAACGGAGAATCCTTTCGCGTCGGCCACGGCTTCGGCGACGAGTTGGACGTAGAGGTCGTAGCCCACGGCCGCCACGGGCCCGGACTGGTCGTGGCCGAGCAGGTTGCCCGCTCCCCTGATCTCGAGATCGCGCATCGCGATCTTAAAGCCACTCCCGAGAGCGGTGTTGTCGCCGATCGTACGTAAGCGCTCGTAGGCGGTTTCAGAGAGAACCTGATCAGCGGGGTGAAAGAGGTAGGCGTAGGCCCGCTGTCCACTTCGTCCCACCCGACCGCGCAACTGGTGCAGCTGGCCCAGACCCAGACGTTCGGCGCGGTCCACGATGAGCGTGTTCACCGAGGGCAGGTCGATGCCCGACTCCACGATCGTCGTGCACACCAACACGTCGTAGCGACGCTCCCAAAAGTCGATCATGACCCGCTCGAGCGTGCCTTCGTCCATCTGCCCGTGGGCGACGGCGATGCGCGCATCGGGCACGAGCTGTCCCAGGCGCTTGGCGACCTGATCGATATCGGTCACGCGGTTGTGCACGAAGAAGACCTGGCCCTCGCGCAAGAGCTCGCGGCGAATCGCCTCCACCACGGCGGGCTCGTTGTACTCCCCCACATGGGTGAGGATCGGGCGGCGCTCCGCCGGTGGGGTCGTGATCATCGACAGGTCTCGAATACCGGTAAAGGCCATCTCGAGGGTGCGCGGGATAGGGCTCGCGCTCAAAGTCAACACGTCGACCCCCACCGAGCGCGACTTGATCTCTTCTTTGTGCGTGACACCAAAGCGCTGCTCTTCGTCGACCACCAGCAGACCGAGCTTCTTGAAGGCGACCGACTCACTCAAGAGCCGATGCGTGCCGATGACCACGTCGATCGAACCGTCCTTCAGTCCGGCGAGGACCGTCTTGCTCTCGGCCTCATCGACGAATCGGCTGAGCATGGCTACCTTCACCGGAAAGCCCGCGAATCGCTCGGTGAAGGTCGCAAAGTGTTGGCTCGCGAGCAGCGTCGTGGGTACGAGTATCGCGGCCTGATAGTTGTCCTGGACCGCCTTGAATACCGCGCGCAGTGCGACTTCGGTCTTGCCAAAGCCGACGTCCGCGCACACCAAGCGGTCCATGGGGCGCGGCGACTCCATGTCCGCCTTCACGTCAAGGATGGACTGGGCCTGGTCGGCGGTGAGCGTGAAGGGAAAAAGTTCTTCCATCTCGCGCTGCCACGAGCTGTCGGGGCTGAAGGCGTGACCTTCGGCGACGGTGCGCAGGCGATACAGGTCGACGAGCTCTTGGGCGACGAGGAACGCGGCGGCTCGCGCCTTGGCCCGCGTCTTTTGCCACTCGGCACCGCCCATGCGCGAGAGCGACGGCGAGTCGCCACCCGTGTAGGGCGTGAGGGCGTCGATCTGTTCGGTGGGCCAGTAGCTGCGGCCATCCTTGAACTCGAGGATCAGGTAGTCCCGGGTCACCCCGTTGATCGCGCGCGTCGTCGTGCCCGAGAATCGCGCGACGCCGTGCTGGCGATGCACGACGTAACTGCCCACCGACAAGTCATCGAAGAAGCCATCCACCGTGCGCGTGCGCGTGCGCGCCACGCGACGTTGGGGGCGTCGGCCCGTGAGGTCGCTCTCGCTCCACACGACGACCTCGGGCTCTTCGAGCGAGAAGCCCAGCGGCAAGTGACTCTCGAGAACGCTCAATCTCGCTTCGAGCACGCGGGCGGGGTCAGTCGTGACCTCCAGGCCCTCACCGCGCAGCTGGTCGGCCATCCGCTCAATCGCTCCGGCGCTCGAAGTCAGGATCACACCGCGTCGCGCCTTCGCCCAACCGCGCACGTGAGCCGCGATGCGACTGGCGTCGCCCTGGACGACGGGCGGTGATGCCAGCGGCGAGTCGAGGGTGCCCGCGTGGGCGTCGAGCGCCAGACCTACGCGTTCGGCGAGGACGTGGTCGTAATCGAGGTGGAGTAGTGGCACCTCATCGCTCGTTCGCCACGTCGCCGCGACAACGTCTGTGAGTTCGCGTTCCTCGACGAGCAACTCTTCGAGACGCGCGTGCACGCGGGGCGTTTCGACCACCACGATGCGCGCCCCTTCGATCTCGTCGAGGAGGGTCAGCGGTTCACTGACGAAGAGCTCCATCCAGCCCTCCATGCCATCGAAGAGTTGGCCCGTGGCGATTCGGTCGAACGTGGACTGAGCCCACGGGGCGCTCTGGGCCAGCTTCTCCGCGTGCTCTCGCGTGCGCTCGCCCGGAAGCCACTCGCGAGCGGGTCCAATGACGACCTCGTCGACGTCGTGGGTCGTGCGTTGCGTCGCGATGTCAAAGATCGTGAGGCGTTCGATGTCGTCGCCGAAGAAGTCCAGGCGGATGGGCTCGTCGGCGTGCGCGGGCCACACGTCGACGATGCCACCACGCACCGCGATCTCGGCGCGGTGCTCGACGAGCTGCTCGCGGCGATACCCCATCGAGACCAAGCCTTCGATGAACTGATCGCGATCAATCTCCGCCCCCCTGGTGAGCACGAAGGGCTCGCGCACGGTCTCGGGCGAGAGAATCTGGGCGATCGAACGCGCCGACGCCACGATCACGCGCGGTGCCGTGCCGGTTTGAATTCGCCAGCGTAGGAGCGAACGCTGGGCCATGACGAGACTGTCGGGACTCACTCTCTCGAGAGGGTGAGTGTCCCAGCCCGGCCAGAGAGCCACCTCGTGGTGTCCGAGCCACGCCACCAATGCGTCGTAGAAGAGCTCCGCGTCACTCGAGGTCGCCACCACCGCCACGAGGTGCTCTTCTTCCAGCGCGAGGGCGGCGAGCGCGAGCGGCGTGGCGTAACTCGAGGGCACGAACGAACCGGCCGCGATCGACGCGCGCACGCTAGGCGCAACACGATCAAGAACGGCGCGGAGGGCGACCCCGCTCACGAAGCGTTCACGCGCTGCTGGGCGACGTCAAAGCTGTAGTCAAGCAGCGCCTCGATGGCGTCGGCGGCCAGCGCGACGTCAGCTTGCAGCGCCTCTTTGAGTTTTCCGGTCGGTCGCTTGAGGACGTAGTTGGCCCCCTGCTCTTTGGTGGGCGGCTTGCCAATGCCGACGCGCACGCGCGCGAAGTCCTGGGAACCCAGTGTGTGGGAGATCGAACGAAGCCCATTGTGACCGGCGAGTCCACCGGCGAACTTGATCTGCACGCGACCCGGCTCGAGATCCAACTCGTCGTGCACGACGACGAGCTGTGAGAGACCCTCGAGCGATGTCCGGCGCATCAAGGGTGGAATGGCGGCCCCCGAGTCGTTCATGAACACGGTGGGCACCGCCAGGGTCACCGGACCGTCGGGGGTGGGCAGGGTCGCGGTGAGTGCGCGTTGATGACGTTCGAGGGCGAGGTGCCCTCCGCGGCGTTGGACCACGAGTCGCACGGCGTCGCCTCCCACATTGTGGCGCGATCCCTCGAAGTCGTCGCCGGGATTGGCGAGTCCGACGATCAGTAGCCGACTGGTCTGTCCGCGTCGATCGTTCTGGCGAGCGCGCCGAAGCGCCATGGCGAACTACTCCGCGACAGCGGCGGCAGGCCCCGGCGTCTTGGCCGCACGACCGGCGTGGGTCGCCACGACCGCCGCGCTCGGGTCGCCGGGGGCCGTGACTCCCTTTGGCAGAGCGAGGTCGGACACGCGAATGGTCGCTCCCGCCGTGAGGTTCGAGATCTCGACTTCGAGGAAGGTCGGGATATCGCTCGGCCGAGCGCTGACTTCGAGACTGAACATCTGCTGATCCACTTCCCAGTCAGCGTGACGCACTTCGACGGCGTCGCCGATGAGGTGCAACGGCACCTCGGCGAGGACGACCTGGTTGGGGTCGACGACTTGAAAGTCGATGTGCGAGACCGTGCCGCGCACCGGGTGGCGCTGGAGCTCGCGGGCGAGAACCGTGTAGGTCGTGCCATCGGCGTCCAGAGTTATCAGGGAGTTCAACCCCTGATCGCCCGAGACGGCAGTGCGAAACTCCTTGGCGTTGACCGCGACCGTAAAGGGTCCCACGCCGTGTCCGTAGACGACGCCAGGAATGGATCCATCGCGGCGCAAACGGCGCGAACTTGCCGAGCCTTCGGCGCGACTCATCGACGCCTGCAACGTGGCCTGTGACATGACAACTCCTCTAAGAAATGGCTGGCGGCCCGGGGGCGACGCACAGGGAAAACAGTCTACTGCGCCGAGGCGCAGACCCTCCAGTTCGTCACGGATCGCTGCGGGAGCGAGTGAGGGGCTACGGACGTCGAATCCACCAGACACTGAAGACGGCGAGAATCGCGGACAACACGACGTACGACGCCAGTTCGAGCCACTGAATGCCCCAGTAGTGAGAGACCGGCTGATACGAGACGATCTGGTGCAGGTGAAACGAGTTCACGCACTTGGACAGTGCCTCTCGCACCGCTGCGGGCGGTCCCGAGCGACCCGTGCCCAGACCGCCCGGGATCTTGTTCGGGCAACGCCCCACCCCTTGCAAGGTGACGGACCCGTTGCCATGGGGCTGAAAGTCAATGCCGTTACCGAAACGGGGAAACACCTTGCCGGCGCCGTTCTTGGTCACCGTCGTGAGAATCCAGTCGCCCGGATTGATATTGCCGCCAATTCGGATGCCACCGGTCGTTGCCGGACTCGTGAGTGAAAACGACGTGTGCAGGATTGTCGCGAGGTGCTGGCGAATAACGAAATTGAATAACCCGCGGACCGCGGCGAAGCCCGCGATCGTGAGCACCATGGCGGGGATCACTCGTCGCACCACCGCTCCGAGCGCCACGCCGAGGGCGAAGGCGAAGAGCGCATAGCCAATCGGAACGATGTCGCGCGTGTCAAAGAGGCTGAAGGGTTGGTCCCGCACGCGGTCGATGGGGCTCGACCACCATGTCGCCATCAACGTGAAGACTCCCGCCGTGATGACCGTTGCAATCCCACCCACCAGCATCTTGGCCGACAGCCACCGCGCACGCGACGCGCTCTGGGTCCACGCCAAGCGGTACGTGCCCGTGTCAAACTCCCGCGCCACCACCGGGGCGCCCCAGAAAATTCCGATGACGACCGCGAGCAACTCACTCTCCGTGAGCAGGTTCTGCAAGAAGGGATACGCCGACAAAAAGCTGCCGCGGACCGCGGTGCAGTCGTGGCGCGCGCTGCATCCCACGATCTGGGTGTGGTACGTGTGCAGCACGTGCGGACCCGTCACGAGAAAGGCGAGGCCCACAGCCAGGAGCAGCACAAAGGCGATCAGCGCCTGGGTTCGAAACTGGCGCCACGCGAACCAAATCATGAGAACTCCTGGTGGTCGCCTGATCCCATGCGGCCTTGACCCATGTACGCAAGGACGACGTCTTCGAGATTGACTGCTTCGACGATCCAGCGAGAGTCCGTGATGGGGCCATCGGAGCGAACAAACAACGTGCTTTGGCGCTCGGTGTAACTCGACTCAATCACTACCTGACCATCGGGCACGCTGGCGTCGCGCGGCCCAATGAGCCGATGGTGACTGGCGAGGAGATCCTCGACGTCACCGGCGACCTGGACCCGCGAGGCGACGAGGACCACGAGATAGTCACACACGCGCTCGATGTCGGCCACCAGATGCGAGGAGAGCAGCACACTGACCTCGTGTTCGGCGACTGTCTCCATCAAGATCTGGAGAAACTCGCGTCGCGCGAGAGGGTCGAGACTGGCGACGGGCTCATCGAGCAAGAGGAAGTCAGGACGCTTGGCGATGGCCAGCGTGAGCGCGAGTTGAGCGCGTTGACCTCCCGAGAGCTTGCCCGCTCGCTGAGAGAGATTGAGTCCGAGCTGTTCGATGCGACGACGTGCTAGTTCGTCGTCCCACTTGGGATTGACGTGCTTGCCGTAGCGCAGGTGCTCGCGGACGCTGAGGCCCGAGTACACCGGCGTGTCTTGAGCGACAAATCCCACGCGCTCTCGTTGGGTTTGGGTCGAGGCCGGCGGTGCGTCGAAAATGCGAACACTCCCCGAGGTCGGTGAGAGCACGCCCGCGGCGATGTTGAGCAGCGTGGACTTCCCCGAACCATTGGGGCCCACGAGGCCCACCACGTGGCCTTGGGGCACCGTGATCGTGCAGTCGGCGAGGGCGGTCTTGGCGCGATAGTGCTTGGTTAGGCCCTCGGTCTCTAAGACGGCGCTCACGCCACTACCGTCCCCGAGGTGGACCGAAAGCATTCGCGCACGAGCGCGTCGATGCTCTCGTCGTCGAGACCAGCTCGACGCGCGGACTCCATCCACTTCTGCAAGTCGTGTCGAAGCGGCGCGAGCGCGCTCAGTGACTCACTGGCCATCGACGCCGCGACGAACGTGCCCACGCCCACGCGCGCGGCGACCAGGCCCTCGTGCTCGAGTTCGCGGTAGGCCTTGGAGACCGTGTTGGGGTTAATCGCCAGTCGAGCGACCACTTCTTTCACGGTGGGCAGCTGGTCGCCCTCTGCGAGGAGGCCCAACTTGATGGCTCGTCGAACCTGTTGTCCGATTTGAAGGTACGGCGGCACGCCCGAATGGGTGTCTATATAGAACTCAATCATGATACCTCTAGTTCACTAGTCTCCTAGTGAACTATATCGCTGACTGAGGCTCCGCGCAAGTCGCGGCGGTGATACTGGCTACGGGGTTCCTTGCAGGAGGTCGCGGCGCTCTCGATAGTCCGCGGCATCGATTTCGCCGCGGGCAAAGCGCTCATCGAGTATCCGCAATGCGTCGGTCGCCGGCGCCGCGTGGGTGTGCGGGCCGGATCCTGTCGCGAATCGGTGGGCGACGCCACTTCTGCGCACGATCAGCGTCACCAAGAATGCTGCTGCCGCGATCACGATCAAGAAGACCACGAGGGCGACAAACGCACCGAGCGGGCCCCGTGGACCGAACTGACCTGGGCCGAACGGGCCAAATCGAATGACTCCCCCCGGACCGGGGCCGTGGATCGCAACACCTGAACGTCCAAAGAAATTCATCGTCCCTCCTTTGTCACCATGTCTAGATCTCGACGACTGCCCACGCAAGTCACCGATCTAAAGAAGGTTTTCTCCGCCAAAGATGTCCGAGACCGACGTGTCCTCAAAGATTGCCGAGATCGCATTGGCCAAGATCGGGGCGATCGAGAGTACCTCAAGCTTCTCGAATCGCTTCTCCGGCGGCAAGGGCAGCGTGTCGGTCACGATGACCCGAGAGATCGGCGCGTTGAAGAGTCGCTCTACCGCCGGAGGTGAGAAGACGGCGTGGGTCGCCATGACCCAGATCTCTTCGGCTCCGTGGGCCTTGAGCAGATCGCACGCAGCCACAATCGTGCCCGCGGTGTCGATCATGTCGTCGATCAGCACGCAGTGTCGTCCGTCGACGTCACCGACGATGTGACGGGCTTCGGCCACGTTGATCGCTCCCCGCGGGCGCGTCTTGTGCACCAAGGCGAGGTCGCAACCGAGGTGCTGGGCGTAGCGTTCGGCCACTTTCACACGTCCCGCGTCGGGGGCGACCACGACCAGTTCGTGGGGATTGGCGTTGGCCTTGAGGTAGCCCTCCAGGACGGGCGCCGCGACGAGGTGATCGACCGGCACATCAAAGAAGCCCTGGATCTGACCGGAGTGGAAGTCCACCGAGAGCACGCGGGTGGCGCCGGCTGTTTGGAGCATGTCGGCCACCAACTTGGCCGTGATGGGCTCGCGACCGGCAGTCTTGCGGTCCTGGCGGGCGTAGCCGTAGTTCGGCACGACAGCCGTAATGCTCTTGGCTGAGGCGCGCTTGGCCGCGTCGATCATGATGAGTTGTTCCATCACCGAGTCGTTCACGGGCGACGCGTGCGTTTGCATAATGAACACGTGCGCGCCACGTATTGATTCGTCAATGCGGCAATGGATCTCGCCATCAGCGAATTCGCGCAGGTTGGCCTCAGTGAGTTCCACGCCCAACAGATCGGCGACGTCCTGGGCGAGGGCTGGATGGCAACGCCCCGACACGATCACGAGCCGACGCTTGGCCAGGGATTCCACGTAGCGACTGTACAGGTGAAACGCGAGGCGTCAGTGAGAGCGGTGGCTGAAGGGTGCGACGATCTCGCCGGTGGAGACCTCGGCCCCCGGTGCGAGCACGACGAAGGAACCGACGTTCGCATCGGCCCCGACGCGCGCGTGGGTCGCCTCGACGGTCGCGAGGGTGGCACCCTCGCCCACCTCAGTGTCGCTTAGATACGCGTTTGGTCCAATCGTGGCGCCGCGCGCGATGACGCAGTGGCCCGTGAGAATCGTGCCCGGCAAAAGAGTCACTTCGGGGGCGAGTTCGACGTCGGCGTCCACGTAGGTCTGGCTCGGATCCCACATGGTGACACCACGCGACATCCAGCGCTCGTTGATGCGTGCGCGCAGCACTCGCTCGGCCTGGGCTAGTTGGCGGCGATCATTGATGCCGAGGGCCTCGTTGGCGTCCTCGAGCTGCCAGGACGCCACGACGTGACCCATGTCGTGGAGCTCCTGGACGAGGTCGGTCAAGTAGTACTCCTGTTGGGCGTTGTGGCGACCGATACGTCGCAGCGCCGGGCCGAGCAAACTTTGGCGAACCACCATGATCGAAGTGTTCACTTCGTTGATCGCGCGCTCGCTCTCGCGAGCGTCACGCTCTTCGACGATGCGCTCGAGGGTTCCGTCCTTGGCGTGGATCACGCGCCCGTATCCCGTGGGATCATCAAGTCGGGCGCTGAGCACGGTGAGGGCGCTCTGGCGTTCGCGGTGCACCTCGAGGAGTTGGGCGACGCTGGACGCCTTGAGCAGCGGCGCGTCGCCCGGCACGATGAGCACGTCACCGTCGGTGTCGCCGATCGCTTCGTCAATGGCCCCCAGGGCGACCGAGACCGCGTGGCCGGTGCCGAGCTGCTCGCGCTGCTCGACGAAGGTGAGGGGACGCCGAGCCGAGGCGCCTTCGCTGAGTTCTTTTTCCACCCAGGTGCCGTGATGGCCCACCACCACGATCGTGGCGCGCACGTCGTCGTGCGCGGCCGCATCGAGCACGTAGCGCACCATCGCGCGCCCGCAGAGTTGGTGGAGGGGCTTGGGGCGTGCCGAGCGCATCCTCGTTCCCTCGCCCGCGGCGAGCACCACGACGCAGGTAGGGCGCTTCACCTCTTTATCTCTAGCAGTGATTCCAATACGCTTCAGTGCGTGAGTGACAATTCTTATGACGAGTTTTCCCTCTTTAGCGAGAACCTCGCCGAGTGGGACCTCGACGTGGAGGTCCCGCGCGTGCAGCGGTTCTTCGTCGCGGTTGACGGACTGCGCCAGATCAGTGGTCTGCGTTGGGGTGAGTTGGCCCCCGAACTTGTGCTGGTGCACGGCGGGGCGCAAAACGCGCACACCTTTGACACGGTGGCTCTCGCCCTAGAGCGACCGCTCGTTGCGCTCGACCTGCCCGGCCACGGTCACTCCGACCCCTCCCCCTACGGGAACTCGGCTGTCGCGAGCCACGCGCGCGACGTGGCGCGCGCGATGGAGCAGTTGAGCAATCACGCGCTGCCGCTAGTGGGGATGTCGCTGGGAGGTCTCACCTCGTTGCTCGTCACGAGCGAGCGGCCCGACCTTGTGTCCCAGTTGGTGCTCATCGACATCACGCCGGGAGTTAACGCCGACAAGGCGCGCCACATCACCAACTTCGTCAACGGACCTGCGACCTTCGACAACTTCGACGACCTTCTGGCGCGCACCATCGAGCACAATCCGACTCGCTCGGTCTCTTCGTTACGGCGGGGCATTTTGCACAACGCGATCCAACAGCCCGACGGCACCTGGGTGTGGCGTCACCAACAGCACGGTCCCGCGTCGCTCGAGGCACCACCCGTGAGCGACCTGTGGGAACGAGTCGGATCGTTGCGCGTGCCCGTCGCGCTGGTGCGGGGCATGGCGCCCGGCTCCGTGGTGGACGACGAGGACGAAGCGGAGCTGCGTCGACTCCAGCCTGAGGCGACCGTCGTGCACATCGAGGGCGCGGGGCACTCGATCCAGGGCGATCAGCCCCTGCTGCTGGCCCAGGTGATCGAGGAGATCTGCTTCTAGCTCTCGCGCGGATCGACTTCGAGCCACCGTTCACCTGATCGTCAGGCTGGTCGGGCATTCTTAAGAGGTACCCACAGCGCGCGGGTCATATCGAGGTGAGGTCAATGGAACACTTTCTTGCGTCGTGGGGTTACCTCGCGCTCGTCGGGATCACTGCCCTCGCGGCTCTGGGCATTCCCGTGGGCTCCGAGATCGCTATCGGCTACGCCGGGGTGCTCGCCAGTGGACAGTTCGTCTCGGGACATCACGACCACCTGACTCTCGCGCTCGTGATCGTCTTCGCCGCGCTGGGCGAAGTCGTCGGCTCTCTCATCGGGTATGCCATCGGACGCTACGGCGGACGCTCCCTAATCGACCGGGTAGGTAAGTACGTGCTGCTCACCCACAAGGACCTCGATCGAGCCGAGGCGTGGTTTCAACGCCGCGGCGATCCGATGGTCTTCTTTGGCCGGTTCATTCCGCTCGTTCGATCCTTCGTCTCCATCGCCGCGGGCATCGGCGAGATGTCCCTCACCAAGTTCGTCGCGTTCTCCGCCGCGGCGAGTGTCATCTGGTGCGGCGTGCTCGCGGGCATCGGGTACGGGGTCGGCGCAAGCTGGCACAAGGTGATCACGGACTTCAGTTACGTGGGCTACATCGCCGCCGCCATCGTCGTCGTGGTCATCGCAGTCTTCGTGACGCACCGGCTCCGTCAGCTGCGACTCGAGCGATCCTCGAATTAGGGACCGACGCGTTCCACCAAGGGCAGCGCGGCCTCCATGGGACGTCGAGGCCACGACATGACGACCCTCGCTCCCCCGAGCTCGGATGTGCCAAGAGCGATCTCACCCTTCGTTGCCGTCACCACCGCGCCGGCGATCGCCAGACCGAGTCCCGCCCCGCCTGGCTCGGTGCTCGCACGATGGAAGCGCTCGAGTAGTCGCTCATGGTCGCCCTCACCGAAACCGGGCCCGTCGTCCTCCACGCTCACGCTCACGCGCTGATCGGACGTGTCGACGTGCACATCCACTCGTCCGCCCTCGCGCGCGTAGCGCGTGGCGTTGTCGAGCAGCACCGACACGAGTTCGTCCAGCCACTCGGCGGGTGCCATCACGAGGGGTTCAAATGAGCCGCGTCGCTCGAGGGTCAGCGTTATGTCGCGACTCGCGGCCACGGCGCCGAACCGGTCCACGCAGTTCGCCGCGATGATCGCCACGTCCACGAGTTCGTGCTCGGAGCCCTCGGGGATCGAGTCCAGACGCGCGAGCCACAAGAGGTTGTCCACGATCTTTCGCAAGCGACCGGTCTCGCCGTTCACCCGTTCGAGGGCGGCACGATACTGATCGGCCGATCGCGTGGCGCTGAGCGCAAGACTCACTTCGGCTTGGATCACGCTGAGGGGAGTTCGCAGTTCGTGCGAGGCGTCGGCTGCAAAGTCGAGTTGCCGGCGACGAGCACGATCGATCGGCTCAGCAGCTCGTCGCCCGATTGTGGTCGCCACCAGGTAGAGAGCTAGCAGGGCGAGCGGCGCCAAGATTGACTGGACGACCAGCAGTGTGGTGAGGACGTCGCCATCATCCGCGGTGCTCTCGCCCACGATGAGATGACCACCACTCACCGCGGTCCCCTCGAGGAGGTAGCGGCGCCCCTCGATGGAGGCGCTCTGCAGTTGAGACAAACTGGCGTCTCCGCTCGGTAGGTCCGGCGTGCCGTCGTTCAGGCGAATCGCCGTCGATGATCCTGACGGGACGAACCACTCAATGAATGTCGACGCGTCAAAGTCCGGTTTGTCGGCCGGCGAGGCGCCGCGGTACTCGCTCGCGAAGGCGGCCAGGGTCGGCGAGGTCTGGGTCTCCAGAGCCGTCACGCGCCGCGAGAGCGCCGCGTCCTCGGAGCGCGACACCCGCTGGACCGCCACAATGTCCGCGACCGCACAAATGAGGACGCCGCCGACCAGCGCGACGAGAGTGGCGCGCAGCGCGACCCGTCGGGCATTGGCGCGCAGTTCGTTGGTGGTCGCACCGGTGCTCGCCGGGGCGGAAGTGCGACTCACGAGGCGGCCACGCGATACCCCACGCCGCGAACGGTCTCGACGCGCACTCCGGAACCAGCGAGTTTTGAGCGCAGCCGAGCGATGTGCACTTCAATCGTGTTGGAGCCCACAGCGTCGGACTCTTCGGCCCAGGCCTGTAGCGCGATGGAGCGACGCGTTACCACGCTCGGACTTTTGCGCACGAGCAGTTCAATGATCGCGAACTCTCGCGGGGTCACCCGCAACTCTCGGTCGTTCACGAGCACCTGATGTGTCGAGGGATCGATCCGCAGAGACCCGCACGAGAGGATCGGGCTGCGACTCTCGCTCGAGCGACGCTGCAGGGCGCGCAAGCGCGCTAGCAGCTCGCCGAAGTCAAAGGGCTTGACCATGTAGTCGTCGGCGCCCGCGTCGAGCGCGTCGATACGGTCCTCGGGCGTGTCGCGGGCCGTCAGCATCACCATGGGCGTGTGCGGATCGCGAGCGCGGGCGATGGCCAACACGTCGCGGCCCGAGGTCTTGGGCATTCGCCAATCGAGAATCACGGCGCCGTACTCGTGCGCCTTGAGATAGCGCAGGGCCTCGTCTCCGTCGGCGGCGGCGTCCACGACGTAGCCAGCTTCCACGAGGCCGCTGTGAAGCACTCGTCGCAAGCTGGCGTCATCCTCAGCCACCAGGACCCGCATGTCGTCGAAGGTATCAGTGGTCGTCGTCGTTCGTATCCGTTCATGTTTTCGTCAGGGCCGACCCCTAGCGTGGGAGGTCGTGAGTCTCATCGTCGCAACAGGGGCCTAGATGGCGCCCGCCAAACACCGGCGCACGTCGTCATCCCCCTCGCGCGCTGCGCGCAGTGAGCGCGATGACGTTCCCGTTCTCGGTCGATTCTTCCCCGCCCCGGTGGCAGCGAAGGTGCCCGAGGTCATCGTCTGGTTCTGGGTCGCCAAGATCCTCACCACCGCGGGTGGCGAGGCCACCTCGGACTACCTGAAGACCTGGGGCAATATCAAAGGCGGCGCGACCGAGGTTCTCGTCTTCGTGGTGGGTGTCCTCTGGCAGTTCTCGACGCGCCGCTATCGGGCGTTCAGTTACTGGTTCCTCGCTTTTGCGATCGCCATCTTTGGCACGGGTGTCTCGGACTTCTTGCACCTCGACGTGCACATCCCGTATCTCGGCACCACCCTGCTGTGGGCGGTGATCCTCGCTGGCGTCTTCGTGCTCTGGCAGAAGAGCGAAGGAACACTTTCGATCCACAGCATCGTGACCCAGCGACGCGAGGCCTATTACTGGGCCACCGTGTTTGCGACGTTCGCCCTCGGCACCGCACTGGGTGACTTCACTGCGTCGTCGCTACACCTGGGTTATCTCGCCTCGGGCATCCTCTTCAGTGTGCTGATCTTGGTGCCCGCCGTGGCGACGGGGTACCTCGGGTTCAATCGCATCGCCGGGTTCTGGGCGGCCTACGTCCTCACCCGTCCCCTTGGGGCGTCCTACGCGGACTACATCTCCAAGTCGCAGTCCCTAAGTGGCATCAACTTCGGCGACGGCCAAACCGCGCTGGTGTTCTTTGGCGCCGTCTTCGTGTTGGTGGCGTACCTCGCGATCTCGCGGGTCGACATACAACCGGCCCTCGACTAGCGCCTATACGACTCGGCTCGCTTACTCAATAGGTTGACGCGACAGCGACGACGGCTGACGACCGGCGAAGATCCATCCCCCGAGAGCAGCCACGAGGGGCATGCCCACGAGAATGATCAAGAGGTTTCTCGCGGGCACCGCACTGAGAGCGGCGAGGCCGCCGTTGAGCGTGTTCGTTCGAATCCACCCGGCCACTCCGATGTAGGCGGCCATTGTTCCGAGTACGGCACCCAGGAGTCCTAGCGCTCCGGCCGTGGTCGCGCTGAGCGCCCGACGCGTGCGCGAACTCGCCCCCGTCGCCGACAGGATTCGATCGTCGCTGGCGGTCTCACTTCGAATGAGGCCAACTGACATCGCGAGCACGCCGAGAGCGAGCACCACCCCAAAGAACGTCGCCCAGTCGATGACCTCGCTCGACGAGGGAAGGCTGTTCTTGCTCTCGACACTCAAGTTCGCTGCGGACGCGCTCAGGCGCGCACCGGTGATCTGTGACGCGCTGAGCGGCGCCGGCGCCTGGATCATCCAACCCGCGACGATCGGCTTCAAGTGGAACTTGTGCACGGCGTATTCGGTGATCACCGTGTTGGGCACGGACGTTCCCGACGGCAAGGCGCTGACGTACTGGATAACGGGATTCGCGTAGCAACCATTGCGGACCGTGCAGACGTCATTCGAGGGCCCCACCTTGTTCTGGGTGGTCAGCTGCATCTGTGTCAGGTTGGACAGACCCGAGCGCATCGAGAGGATGTCGGCGTGGGGAGCGATCGAGGACGGCGAGATGCCAAAGAATCGCAGCAGCGCCGGCGTCGCGACGAACACCGGGCCCGACCAACTGCGCCCGGGCGCGTCGTGGAAGAGCGACGCACTCGTGGTTTCCAGTTCAAGGACCTGGTGGCTCGAGAGCGATGCAGCGATCGAGTCGGCCGATCGCTGCATCGACGCGATCGTGGGTGAACTCACTGCGCTGGGCGCGTTGGTCCCCGGGCCGCTCGGACCATACGGACCGTTAGGGGTGTACACATTGATTTGGCTGGACGTCATGTTGGGCCCGGCGTAGTCCAGGACGTTGGAAAAGCGAGCGGCCGACACCAACGAGATGACCACGGCAATCAGAATTCCCACGCTGATGGCCGAGAGCGCCGAGCCAGAACGCGCCCGGTAGCGCGAGAGATCTCTCAGCGCGAGGCGGATCGCAACCGGGGCACGTCGCCCCACGCGCGCGCACAACGTGAGAAAGAACGGCGACAGCAAGATGATGCCGGGAATCAGCGCCACGAGGCCGAAGACAAGTTCTGGGGTGTGAGGCTGCGAACCGCTCCCCGCCCCGGCGTAGCCCAGGAGAAGGAAGGCGCCGACGAAGAAGGCCACACCCGGAATGGCACTACGGCGAATCTGGCGCGGCGGCGCGGGACGCCCCGAGAGGGCGGAGACGATCGGAACCTTGGTGATGAGTCGAGCCGGACGGGATGCCGCAAAAAACGTGGCGGCGATGCCGAGAATCACGGCGAGCGCCACCACCAGCCACGGAATGGCCAACAGCCCGATGTCGTGATGTGAACTCTGTTCAAGGTGAGGGCGGTACGCGAACCACAGAAGAAATCCGAGCACCACGCCCACGATCGAGCCCACGACGCCCACGACGAGACCGTTGGCGCGTACGACGTAGCGCACGTGACGGTCCGTCGCGCCCAAGGACTCGATCATGCCAATCGAACGCAAGCGCCGCTGGGCGAGCACGGTAAATCCCCCGATCGAGACCAGTGCGAGCAGCGTCATGCCGAGCACCAGTGCCGCAATCGTGATCGTCTCGGGATTGAAACCGTTCGAGGGAATCGAGTCGACGTTCTGAACGTAGGCGCTGAGGTGCGACTTTGCGCCGGGTGGCCGGCCATCGAAGAGGACCGTGATGTCGCTCGGAGACGTCACTTGACCGGGCACCACGAGCGCGAACTCGTCCAAAAGACTCTGAGGGTTGACGACGAGACCGACGACCCGTCGCGTGACGCCGTCGATGGACACGCTGTCGCCAAGTCTTGCGTTGAGCGACGAGGCGACTCCTGCGGTGAGGGCTACCTCGTGCGCGTCGGTGGGATAGTGGCCGCTCAGCAACGACAGCATGGGACGTAGATACACACCCGAAGGGTTTTCGGCGCGCAAATCGTACGTGTTGATCGAACCGGGAATGCTGAGCGTCTGGTTTTCGATGACGTCGCTGCGCGGATAGAGGCGCTCCAGCTGCGCGACGTCGTGGTTGATCGTCGCATCGCCGCCTTTGGCGTTCGCGCCGGGCGTTTGAAAGAACGCAAGATTCTGGGCGCTGCCAAAGCCAAAGTTGGCGACCTGTGTGGAGTTCGTCGATACCGCGGCGCCCAGAATCGTGCCCGCGGTCGCCACGATCACGAGTGCCAGAATCAACAGTTGCTGGCGCCACTCTCGTCGAAACAACCGCCAGGCCCAACGCGTCATCGCGCGCCGTGCCGGCACACCACCGTGGCGGGACCGCGCTCCACCTGGTCCTGTGCGCAACTCGACGTCGATCGTCATTGCCGTGGCGTGGACTCGAGAATCGATTCGGGACCGGCCGTGGGGAGCGTTTGATCGACCACGTGACCGTCACGCAGGAATACCACGCGATCGGCCCACGACGCGAGTTGCGCGTCGTGGGTGACCACGACCGCCGCGACTCCGCGACGACACGCCGTGAGAATTAGCCGCATGACCGCTTCGGCGTTGGTCGAATCCAGAGCTCCTGATGGCTCGTCCGCGAGCAGAAGGTGTCGCTCCCCCACCACTGCACGGGCGATCGACACTCGTTGGCGTTCCCCACCCGAGAGCTCGTCGGGATAGTGCGCGGCACGATCGGCCAGACCAAGTTCTTCCAACGCACTCATGCCGGCGACGCGCGCCTTCTTCGCCGAGAGACCGTCCAGCTCCAGGGGCAACGACACGTTCTCCACGGCACTCAGACCGGCCAGCAAGTTGTAGTCCTGGAAGACGTAGCCAATCGAGCGACGCCTCATGCGCGCCTGATCGTCGCGCGACATCTTGGACAGGACGGCTCCGTCAAGCAGAACATCGCCCAGCGTCGGCGCCTCCAGGCTGCCGGCGATCGTGAGCAACGTGCTCTTGCCCGATCCGCTCGCACCCATCACTGCCACCAGCGAGCCAGCGTCGACCGACAGATTGATGTCACTGAGAGCGTGAATCTCGTTGGGCTCCTGCCCATAGGTCTTTGACACGCCTCGTAGTTCGAGATAGCTCATGGTCGGATGTCCGCCTTCCTTCTTGTGAGGGGCATGGGCAGTCCCTCGGATGCAGCTGGCTCAACGCTCGCGCGCTTCAAGCGGCCTTCCGCCGTGTCGAGCCATCTCACGACGGAATCGAGTCGAAAGAGTTCGGCGTCCACCACGAGCGCAAACGACAGATCGAATCGAGCCTCGTCTTCCTTCAAGTGCGTCCACTGCTGCATGAGTTGGACGAGGTAGCGCCGGTGGCTCTGTATGACCTCGGTCACGTTCACCCCCGGCAAACGCACGGCGATCAAGACCTTCATGACCAACTCGTCGCGCGGAGGAGAGCTGAGATCGGGCGGCGTTCGCAGCCACTCATCCAGTTCGACCCTTCCCTCCGGGGTAATGAGAAAACTCTTCTGAGGTCCCTCGTCGTCAGAGTCATCGGACTCGACCAGCCCGTCGCGCTCCAAACGCTGGAGGGTCGTGTAGACCTGGCCCACGTTGAGCGGCCACACCTCACCCGTGCGCTCTTCGAACTCTTGGCGTAGCTGAAGCCCGTATTTCGGACCTTCACTCAGCAGCGCCAGCAACGCGTGTCGCACACTCATGATCGCTCCTCTATAGCCAGTTGTATACTCAGTATCATACTTACGATACATCTGCGGATGCTCCGTGTCAACTGGCGACCATCGCTGATCAATCCTCTATTGATGAAAGTAGGCGACGGGCCTCTGGCCGACCATCGGGGATATCCCCGAATGCTCCCCTACCTCAGCCGACCACCTCAGGGTCGCCGAGAGACCTTGAGAGCGACTAACTGCCCGTCTTTTCTCGGTGACTGCATCCCGGCCAACAGCAGGGCCGCCGCTGACCGGCTTCGAGTTCCTCTTGCGTTCGGCGGATTCTGCGTTCCCGGGTCACCGGTTGCTTCGCGTCAAGAACCCAGCAGATGAACTCATTTCGCGCAAGCGGGGTGATGTCATTCCACGCGGCCAAGGCAACCGAATTCAAGGCCAAGGCCGAACGAAGATCGCGAGGCAGAGTGTGCACTACCCCACTCGACACCCGTTCAGTTCTCACAGGATCACGGTAGCGGCGAAGAAGCGCGTCAACGTGGCGCCGCACGTCGACTCGGTGGCTGGCGGGGGAGGGCTCGAACCTCCAACGACCGGATTCAAAGTCCGGCATTCTGCCAATTGAATTACCCGCCACTGTCATTTGCCGTCAATTGCGACAATCCTTCCGAGATTCTTAAAGTATCCCTGAAGGCGATTAATACCAAGCCACAACACTAGAGGCTCAGAACTAGTAAACCGAAAGACATCGTGTCGACCACTTCGCTACCCACCTCCTACGTCGCCATCGTCGACGACGATTCCGCCATTCGTTCCGCCCTCGGGCGGGCACTTCGTATGGAGAACTACGACGTCGAGCTCTTTGAGGATGGGGCCACCGCACTCAAGTCAATCCAGCTGCGCGCTCCAGACGCACTCGTTCTCGACCTGCAACTGCCTGACATCGACGGACTAGAGGTCTGCCGGCGTATTCGGCGCTCCGGTGACACGACTCCCATCTTGATGTTGACGGCGCGCAACGCGGTCAACGACCGCGTCGAGGGTCTTGACGTCGGCGCCGATGACTACCTCGTCAAGCCCTTCGACCTCGCCGAGCTGTTGGCGCGACTGCGAGCACTCTTGCGACGCCACAACGTCAGCGACGTCGACGGCACGGTGCTTCGCTTTGAGGATCTCACCCTCAACCCGGCGACTCGCGAGGTCCATCGCGGCACGCGCCTGATCGAACTGACCAAAATCGAGTTCGATTTGCTGGAACTGTTCTTGCGTCACCCGCGCCAAGTTCTCACCCGGGACCAGATCCTGGATCTCGTGTGGGGGTACAACTTTGACTCGGGCACCAACTCTCTGGCCGTCTACATCGGTTACCTGCGACGCAAGCTCGAAGAAGACAACAAGCCGCGACTGATTCAGACGGTTCGCGGGGTCGGTTACGCTCTTCGCACCTCGTGACGTTTCGCATTCGCGTGATCGCGGCGACCGTGGCCGCGGCGGCCATCGCCGTAATTCTCGCGTGCTTTGCGTCATACTTCACCACTCGTAACGCGCTGTATCACTCGGTGGACGCCTCTCTCATGGAGGCGTCCCAACAACCGTTGAGCAATCACGACTACGACCGCGTGATTGGCGCCAGCTTCGAACTCGTGCTGCCCAACCGCGAGACGATGCCGGCGTCGCGCGTTCCACTCGACGCGACCATCATGAGTGTCGCCGACGGCAAGAGCACACAGGTCATTCGCACCGTCTCCTTTAACGGCCAGGACTTTCGAGAACTAATTGTCCCGGTCGCCGCCAACACGATCGCGGGGTGCTCGGCACCAGGCGACTGCCAGGCGATCACCTCGACGTCGGCCGAACTGTACGTCGTGGAGATCACGGGTCAGGTTGATCAACTCAACCAACTCACCACGACGCTGATGCTCGTGGCGGCCGGTGGACTGCTCCTCGCCTTCGCCCTCGGTCTCTTCTTGGCGCGTCAAGCCCTGCACCCGCTGGAGGAGGTGACAGACGAGATCGAAACGATCGCCACCACCAACGACTTGGAGCGTCGACTCGTCGAAGGAGACGAGGACGAGCTGGGTCGACTTCGCAGGGTCTTCAATCGACTTCTCCACTCGGTTCAGAGCAGCCAGAAGCTCCAGCAGCAACTCGTGCTCGATGCCAGTCACGAGTTGCGCACCCCGTTGACCTCGCTACGCACCAACGCCCAAGTTCTCTCGCGCATCGACGAACTCAGTCACGACGAACTGCGTCAGATCAGCGGCGACATGATCTCCCAGGTCGACGAGTTGGCCGCCCTCGTGACCGACCTGGGTGAACTCGCTCGCGGTGAGCGCTCCGAGGGCGCCCTCGAAGTTCTTCGCTTGGACGACTGCGTCGATGAGTGCGTGGACACCGCGCGCACGTACGCGCGCACCAAACACATCACGATCGAGGTGGAGGAGGAACCTTCGCGTGTGAACGCTCGCCACGACCGGCTCACTCGGGCCATCTCCAACCTGCTCACCAACGCCATCAAGTTCACGCCCGACGGAGGCCAGATCATGGTGAAGACCGCCAACGGCGTGGTCAGTGTGTCGGACAGCGGTCCGGGCGTCGCCGCCGAGGACTACGAGCACATCTTCGATCGATTCTGGCGCTCGGCCGCCGCGCGCTCGATGCCCGGCTCGGGACTGGGACTCTCCATCGTGGCCCAGGTGGCAGCCGAGTTTGACGGAACCGTGTCGGTGGATCGCGACCCCAACCTCGGCGGTGCCCGCTTTACTCTGCACTTCCCGGTAATAGCGGAATAGTTCACAAGCGCATTTACTTCGAATCTTCTTAGTTAGTGGGCGATCGCTCTTAACAATTCACCGTCAGACTGGTTTCGTTCATTCAGGCTTCATGATTCACCGTCAGACTTGATTGGTCTCCTCTTATGACGACGTCCCCCCGTACCCCTCAGCAACGCGACCGGCGATTCGCCCGAGTTCGGCGAGCGACGCGTGGCGTCTTTGTCATCTCAAGTCTCTCGTCGGCTGGCCTGGTGGGATTCTTCGCGACGACGGCCAAGCCCGCTATTCGCATCGTGACTCCCCCCACGACCACGTCAACGTCGACCACCACGACAACGACCTCGCCCGTCACTTCAACGTCGACCACCACGACCACACCTTCCTCGCAGCGGACAACAACAAGTTCCTCACCGACGACGACCACCACAAGGCCGCCGGCGACGACCACGACCACCGTGCCAGTCACCACGACGACGACCGCGCCCACCTGCTACACGTCGCCCTCGGGCGTTCAGGAGTGCAGCTGAGATGAAGTTCCACGTCTGGGGCATGAGCGGCACGCTCGTCACGGAGAAGGAAGAGTCTCACGACTTCGCGACGCGACGACTATCGCACTGGCTGGATGCGATCGACGCCTCGTGCAGTCGGTTCCGCGACGACTCAGAACTCTCTCGGCTCAATGCCCGCGGTGAGGCCATCATGAGTGCCACCTTCGAACGTGCGCTCGTGACGGCGGTGGAGTCGTGGCACGCGACGCAGGGACTCTGCGATCCCACAGTCCTGCCCGCGCTGCTCGCCCTGGGATACGACAGCGACTTTGCCGACGTCGTACGCCGACAAGAATTCGCGCGCCGCCCGAGTGCGCCGATCCCTGGGCCGACTGCGGTCAGTATCGACGAGACGTCCCACTTTGTGTCGCTCGCGCCGGGTTGCCAGCTCGACCTGGGCGCAAGCGCGAAGGCTCTGGCAGTTGATCTCATCGCCGACGACGTCGCCGAGCGCGGTGGAGTGCTCGTCGAGATTGGCGGAGATGTGGCGGTGCGTGGTCGCGGACCGAACGGAGCGTGGTCGATTGGCATTAGCGACGATCTCGTCATTTCGGGCCACGAGCCCCGCGTAAGTCTCACCAACGCGGGTGTCGCCACCTCGTCGACGACAACGCGCGCGTGGCGCGCCGGTGGAGAACGCGTCCATCACATCATTGATCCGCGATCCGGGGCTCCCGCAGGCGGACCGTACGCGACCGCGACCGTCGCCGCCGAGACCTGTCGGCGCGCCAATGCGTTCGCCACGGCCGCGCTCATCTGGGGCGAGGACGCTCCGTACCATCTGGCCCAGGCCGGGTGCGTCGCCCGCCTGGTTCGCGCCGATGGTGTCGTCGAGTACATCGGCGGCTGGCCGATCGATGAGGTGGCGGCGTGATCGCTCTGACGTCGCCCTACCTGTGGTACACCTCGCGGGCGACCGGACTCGTCGCGCTGGTGCTCATCACGAGTGTCGTCGTGCTCGGCACGCTCGTCTCGAACCGGGTCGGCGGCAAGAAGATTGGCCGCTTTGAGTTCAACGAACTGCACCGCTCGCTCTCGCTGGTGGCCATGACCTTCCTACTCCTTCACATTGTGACCACCGTCATCGACACCTACGCCCCCACGGGCTGGCTCTCCGCTCTCGTGCCGTTCGTCTCTCGCTACGACCGCGTCGGTGTCGCGGTCGGGGCCGTGGCGATCGATCTGATGATCGCCGTGTGGGTCTCGAGCCTGTTTAAGTCACGCGTCCAACCCCAGACCTGGCGCTACCTGCACTGGCTCAGCTGGCTGGCCTACGTGGGCGCGATCGCTCACACGCTTCTCATCGGCGCCGACACGCGTAGCGCTGCGGGCCTCGCTCTCACCGCCGCGTGCGCCGCCGCCGTCCTCGTCGCGGCTGTCTGGCGCGCCCTCACCCGCCCGGAGCGAGCCCATCGCCGCACCGCCCTCTCGCCCCTCGCTCCCTCGACTCCCCCGCGCTCGACATCGCGCGGCGCGCGATGAGTGACACCTCGTTGCCACGTTTGTTGCACGGTTCGCGCGGGACGCCGCTTCCACTCGACGAACACCACGCGATCTTCGGACACGCCGCTCCAACAGCGAATCTGATCGATGCGCTCGAGGCGTCGGGGCTCACGGGTCGCGGTGGGGCCGCCTTTCCGACCTCAGCCAAGGTCCGACTTCTGTTGCGCCAGCGTGGTCACAACAAAGCGGTCGTCGTCAACGCGATGGAGGGCGAGCCCGCGTCACGCAAAGACGCCAGTCTGCTGAGTGCCAATCCTCACCTCGTCCTCGACGGGGCCGTCGCGCTCGCGTCCATGATCGGGGCCCACGATGTCATCGTGTGCGTCCCGGCCACCAATCGCCGTTCGCTCCAGTACGTTCGCCGCGCCGTGGAAGAGCGCGTGCGCGAACACCGTGGTGGACCGCACTTCGAGATCGTCTCACCGCCCGCGCGCTACATCACCGGCGAAGAGTCGGCGCTCACCCACTGGCTGAGCGAGCGCGTGGCCGAGCCGCTCTACCGGCCCCAGCGCCCCTTCGTGCCACGGCTACGGAATCGACCGGTGCTCGTCGACAACGTCGAAACGTGCGCGCACGTCGGTTTGATCGCGCGCCACGGCGCCCAGTGGTTTCGGGCCCTGGGCACGAGCGCGAGCCCCGGCAGCACGCTCGTCACCCTGAGCGGAGCGTTCGAGAGTCCGGCGGTCCTTGAAGTCGCCCTTGGAACTCCGCTGCGCGATCTCATTTCGACGGCCCGGCCCACCGAAGAGATCCAGGCGATTCTTCTCGGGGGCTACGGAGGGTCCTGGCTCGACGGCTCGCTCCTCGACACTCCCTTGGCCAATGAGTCACTGCGCGAACTGGGCGCATCCGTGGGAGCGGGCGTCATCGTGGCGCTGGGTGAGGGCGGATGCGGAATCCTGGAAACAAGTCGGGTGGTCACGTGGATGGCCGGCGAGAGCGCTCGCCAGTGCGGGCCGTGCGCCTTTGGGCTTCCGGCTCTGGCGCACGACCTCGCGACGCTCGTTAGTGGCCAGCGCGGAGCAGCGGCGGCGCTGGATCGCCTCGCCGAGCGCTGCTCCGTCATCGATGGTCGTGGAGCGTGTCGCCACCCTGACGGCGTGGTGCGCCTCGTACGTTCGGCCCTCCACACGTTTCGCGAACACGCCCTTGCACACGCCAGTGGCCACGTGTGTTCCGCTGTTCAGCTCGATCGCTCGTACGCCCGCATCCCTGGGGCCACAACCGTGGCGGCACGGTCGTGAAGAAGGACCTTGGGTTCCTGCTGCGCGTCGATCCCATCCGGTGCGACGGATTCGGACACTGCCACGAACTCGCCCCGGATCTCGTGGACATCGACGAGTGGGGATATCCCGTCATTCGCCAGGTCGTCACCTCGCTGCACGACCGTGGCGCTCTTCGTTCGGCTCGTTTCGCGGTGCGCGGCTGCCCGCGACAAGCCCTCGAGATTGAGCGCGTCAGCGAGAACTAGTCGCGTCGATTAGCTCGATACGGTTGCCCACGGGATCATCGACGTGGCAGCGCCGCCGACCCGGGATCGAATCGTCAGGACGAATCTCCACGTGCACTTCTTCGAGTCGGGCCAGCAACTCGTCGTAGTTGTCAACCGTGAGGGCGGGATGAGCTTTGGTGGCGGGCGAAAACGTTGGGTCCACCCCGAGGTGTAGGACAGCTCCGTCGCGCTGATACCAGCGACCGCCGCGCGCGGCCAAGACGGGCGGCTTGGGCTCCGATGTAAATCCCAGCACGTCGACGTAGAACTCGTCGCACACGTCTTCGGAACCGGCGGGAATTGCGAGTTGCACGTGATCGAGCACCCACGCCACGACAACCTCCAAAAATAGGGCCTCACCAGAACGTAGTAGTGTTCTTCGGGCCATGGGATCACTCATTAAGAAGCGGCGCAAGCGTATGCGCAAGAAGAAGCACAAGAAGATGCTGAAGCGCACGCGCTTCCAGCGTCGCGCCGCCGGTAAATAACTCTCTCTACGCCGTTTTTGGCGTGGTGGTGGTCTGGCAAAACTGAACGACACCCTCGGGACCCATCACGTCCCAGGTGCTCACACCCTGCTCCAGATGGCCCTCAACAAACAGCGTGGAGCCTGATCCCGCGAGGTGCACCCGGTCCCCGAGAGTGGCGGCGAGCCAGTCCATGGTCTCGGCCAGGCGAGGCTCTACGATTCGAGCCGCTGGTTCGAGGTGGTTACGACCCGACGGGGTCTCCCCCGCCGCCGCGAGTTCGTCGTAGGCGCGATAGCACTGGGCGGTGTTGACGCCGAAACTGAGCAGGATGAGGGTTACGTCGCGCTTCTCGTAGGGCCGCTCGTAGACCTTCTCACCCACGCCCTCGACGAGGGCGCGTCCGCCGACCTGACAAAAGGGGACGTCACCGCCCAAAGTCACGGCCACGTCGGCGCCGACTCCCCCGGCCCAGCGCAGGATCGCCCCGGCGTCGGAGCTGCCTCCACCAAGGCCCCCTCCGGGCGGGACGAATTTGTGCAGGGTGACGCCCGCGCGCCGATTCACCAACTGCAGCGCGCGTCCGACCAGGTTGTCCTCGTGGGCCAACACGTTGGAGTACGGGCCCTCGAGGTTGAGGTAGTCACCGTCTTCGTCAATCTCGAGGCGATCGGCAAAGTCGAGACTCAGCATCTCAGCCCGTAGTTCGTGCATGCCGTCCGCGCGTGTCCCGGTGATCTCCAGAAACCAGGTGAGTTTGGCCGGAGCGAACAGTTCGATCATCGCGACGCCGCCAGGGCCGCAAACTCTTCGATCGTGAGCTCCTCGGGACGGCGCGTCTCCGCGACGCCCGCTCGCTCAAAGACCCCCTCGGTTGTCCACTCGGCGAGGGATCGGCGCAACATCTTGCGGCGCTGCCCAAAAGCCATGCGAATGACCGAAAAGAGGTCATCTTCGCTCACGATCGCGGGGTCGATTCGCGCGCTCTCGCGCCGCATCACCGCGACGAGGACGGAGTCGACGTGGGGTCGAGGCACGAAGACGCTCGGCGGAACTTTTCCCACGACCGTCGCGTCGGCGAAGTACTGGACGCGCAGCGAGACCGCCCCGTACGCTTCGTCGCCCGCGTGCGCCGCGAGGCGCTCGCCCGCTTCCTTTTGCACCATGACGAGCATGCGCGTCACCTCGGGTCGTGTCTCGAGCAGGTGAAGCACGACGGGCGTGGCCACGTTGTAGGGCAGGTTCGCCACCACCACGGTTGGTCGCGACCCGAGGATCTCGTCATAGTCCGCGACCAGCGCGTCGGCGTGGTGCACGCTGATCCCATGGGGCTCCACCATCTCGCGCAGAGGCCCGATCAGATGGCGATCAATCTCGATCGCCTGGACGCTGGCACCGGTCTCGGCCAGAGCCAGCGAGAGCGACCCCAGGCCGGCTCCGATCTCTAATACCTGGTCACCGGGCCCAACCTGGGCGAGGCGCGCGATACGGCGCACCGTATTTGGGTCCACCACGAAGTTCTGGCCCAGGGCGCGCGACGGCTTCAGCCCGTGGGTCTGAAGCAGCGCCATGAGTTCAGTTCGCGAAAGTGTCACCAAGAAACTTTGACACTAATCAGTCCCTTAGCGA
>DATHNV010000234.1:0-3428 GCA_035485615.1 Acidimicrobiales bacterium | reverse complement strand
CGCCGCTGATCAAGCATCGCGTGCCGTCCGGGCGCGGCGCCATGGAGCAGCCCAACGTCGCTCACGACGGCGACGCGCGCCTCACCCCGACGTTCTGGCTGGCTGTGGTGCTCACCGGGGTCGCCGCAGTGCTCTTCGGCGATCTGCTCATGTGGATTCTGAGCCTCTCGGAACGAGTCGCGTTCGACTACCACTCGGGCAGTTACCAGGCGTCGGTGGCTCGAGCGTCCGATGCCCATCGCGTGATCTCGCTGGTCGCCGCTGGCGTCATTGGCGCAATGTCGTGGTACTTGATACGTCGCTACCTGAAGAAGGAGCACGCGGAGATCGACGAAGCGGTGTGGTCCGGCGACGGCGAGCTCGGTCTGCGCCGCAGTTTTCTCACCTCAGTCGTGTCCGAAGTCGTCGTCGGCGCGGGAGCATCCATCGGCCGTGAGGCGGCGCCCAAGTTGATGGGCGGGGCGTCGGGCTCGCTCATCGCGCACTGGTTCAGTCTGACGAGCGCGCAAAAGCGCCTGCTGGTGGCGTGCGGTGGGGGCGCGGGGCTGGCCGCGGTCTACAACGTGCCCTTGGGCGGTGCGCTCTTTACCGCGGAGGTTCTCTACGGAAGTTTCGTGCTGCCCGTCGTGTTTCCCGCGCTCGCGACGTCGGTCATCGCCACGGTCGTGTCGTGGATCTACCTGCCCAGTCACGCCACGTACGTCGATGTGCCGAACTACCGCTTGAGCGCGTCGCTGATGGTGTGGTCGCTGCTGGCGGGGGTCGTCATCGGCCTGCTCGCGGTGGGGTACGTCCGCTTGATCGGATGGGTCTCGTTCTATCGGGCGAAGGGCGTCCACATCCTGTGGCAGATGCCGGTGGCGTTCGCGATCGTCGGGGTGGTGGGCATCTGGTATCCCCAACTCTTTGGCAACGGCAAGGACATGGCGCACCAAGCCTTTCTCGGCGTCGGCGGCATCGGACTGTTCTTCGCACTCTTCGCCCTCAAGCCTCTGGTCACCTCACTCACTCTGGGCAGCGGGGCAGCGGGTGGGCTCTTCACGCCGTTTCTCGCAACGGGTGCGATGTTCGGCGCGTTCTTCGGCGCGGCGTGGGTGCACCTGTGGGCCGGTACCCCGGTGGGCGCGTTCGCTCTCGTCGGCGCCGCGGCCATGATCGGTGCCGCGATGCAAGCCCCGCTCGCGGGGTTGGTCCTTGTCTTGGAACTCGTTCACGGGGCCTTTGGCATCAGCATCCCGATGATCACGGCCACGGTGATCGCGACACTGTTGGTGCGCCAGATCGACGGCTACTCGATCTACTCGGCGCGTCTGCCGCAGCGCGAGCTCGCCCACGAGACCTGAATCTCCGATTCGATGGAATGACAGACTGGGTTGATGACCCCCTCGCCGCACGTCCATGGCTGAGAGTTCGTTTCGCGTCCGCCAGGTCGAGCGCGCCGACTGGGCGGCGCTGCGCGCGATTCGTCTCGAAGCCCTCAGTGACTCGCCCGAGGCGTTTGGATCAACGTTGTCCGACACCCAGGTCCTCACCGCTCGTCAGTGGAAGGCGAAGATCGCTACGCTCCTCTACTTTCTCGTGGAACGAGACGGTCAGGTCGTGGGCATGGTCTCGGGCGGCTTCAATGACAACCGTCCAGGGACCCACTGGCTCTACGGCATGTACGTGACGCGCTCCGCCCGGGGCACCGAGGCAGCAAACCTACTGGTCAGAGCCGTTCTCGAGTGGGCTCAGGGCGAGGGGGCGAGCGAGGTCTACTTGCACGTCGCTGCGGCCGCTCCGCGGGCGCGAACCTTCTATCGCAAGGTGGGATTTCGTGAGACCGGGGAGATCTTTGCGATGGAGCGGGACCTGCGCGTCACGATGTTCACGATGGTCAAGGACGTCGCCGATGAGTTTCGCATCGAGCGGGTCGAGGCCCCGCGGCTTCACGACCTTCGCCGGCGCGTGCTGCGTAACAACGATCCCCGCGCCTCGGTCGACGAGCCGCGCGACCACGATCCTGATTCACGCCACTACGCGGGGCTGCTTGGCGAGCGAGTCGTTGCCAGTGCCTCGTTCTATCCTTCGCCTGCGCCGGTACGGAGCGAACTTCTGAGCTATCAGCTTCGCTTTATGGCGGTGGACGCCGATGAACAGGGCCACGGCTATGGTGCACGGCTGCTGGGCGCGGCGGAAGACTCGTTGCGCGCCATCGGTGTGGCGCAACTGTGGGCCAACGCACGCGACACGGCACTGGGCTTCTACGAGGCAACCGGGTGGACCATTGTGCCCGATTCCGCTCACCTGAGCGCAGCCACGAATCTTCCGCACCACCAGATCACAAAGATTCTTTAAAGACTCGTTAAACGAGACCTCGGAGCCCGTGTGGCTCTTACTAAGTTTGACCAAATGCGCAAAGTCGTCCTCATCCTCGTTGCCGTCATCGTGATCGCGGCCGCGGGGGCCATCTACTACTCCCACAACCATTCGGCCAAGGGCGCGACGACCACGACCACGACGCCACCCACCACGACGACCACGGCGCCCAAGGGCCCCTTCGCGCCTCTCACGGGACTGCTCGACCCCACCGGCGTGTCGCTCACGCGTCCGGCCCTGACGGTCAAGATCGAGAACACCCCCGAGGCGCTGCCCCAGTGGGGCATCACCGAAGCCGACGTCGTCTACGAAGAGATCGTGAACGGCGGCATCACGCGCCTGGCCGCCATCTTCAACTCCCACGCGCCCACCAAGATCGGGCCGGTTCGTTCGGTGCGGCCCACCGACACCCAGGTCGTTTGGCCCATCGGGGGAATCTTCGCCTTTTCCGGCGGCGCGCCGTACGCGATCGACTCCATCGAGACCGCTCCGGTCAAACTCATTGACGAGGACGCGGCCGGCACAGCCATGTTCCGTGACCTGAGCTTGGAGGCCCCACACAACCTGTTCGCGATTGGCCCGTCGCTCTTCGCCTTTAAGGGCACCCCCACGCCCCCGCCGGCCCTCTTCAGCTACCGAGCGGCGGGGACCTCGGCGGTCGGCGCTCCCGTCACGAGTTTCGTCGTGCCCTTTCCGAGCATCTATCCGGTCACCTGGACGTGGGACACGGCCACTGCCTCGTGGGATCGCACGATCTTCGGCCAAGCCGACGTCACGGGCACCGGCCAGCGCGAGTCCCCGAAGAACGTGATCGTGATGTACGTCAACTACGTGAACGGCATCGGGACGCTCAACTCCTACGCCGATTTGCAGGGTTCGGGCACCGCCATGGTCTTTAGCGGCGGCAAGGAGATCGTGGGCTCGTGGTCGCGCGGGGCGTCCAAGGCCGACATCATTCAATACAAGACGTCCAGTGGGGCGATCATCAAACTCACGCCGGGCCAGACGTGGGTGGAGCTGCTCAACGATGGCGTGCCGCTCAGCATTACGCGTCCGACCTCCTCGACAAC
>DATHNV010000233.1:0-2577 GCA_035485615.1 Acidimicrobiales bacterium | reverse complement strand
AGGGCCTGGGCCTGGTACTCCGCCGAGTACTCCCACCCCGGTGACAACATTCCTCCGATTCAGGCGGTTGCTCAACATCGTCGTCTCGGCGGTCGCGACCTCGTGCGCGGCATCGCCACGGGCTATGAGATCCAAGTCGATCTCGCGCGATCAATCTCCTTGCACGAGCACAAGATCGACCACATTGCTCACCTCGGACCCTCCGCGGCGGCGGGCATCGGCGCACTGCTGGGCCTCGAGCCCGACGTCATCTTCCAGGCCGTCAACCAGGCACTGCACGTCACCACCACCACCCGGCAGAGTCGCAAGGGGGCCATCTCGTCGTGGAAGGCCTACGCTCCAGCCTTCGCGGGCAAGATGGCCATCGAGTCAGTCGATCGCGCCATGCGCGGCGAGGGCGCACCCACGCCCATCTACGAAGGTCAAGACGGCGTCATCGCGGTCCTGCTCGATGGGCCTGATGCCGTTTACCACGTGTCGCTACCCGAGCACGGCGAGTCCAAGCGCTCCATCCTCGAGACCTACACCAAGGAGTACTCGGCGGAGTACCAGGCCCAGGCCCTGATCGATCTCGCTCGGCGCCTTGGTCCGCGCATCGGCGACCTCTCGACCGTCTCTGAGATCACGATTCACACGAGTCACCACACGCACAACGTGATCGGCACCGGGGCGAACGACCCCCAGAAATTCGACCCCGACGCCAGCCGTGAGACCCTCGACCACTCGATCATGTACATCTTTGCGGTCGCCCTCGAGGACGGGACCTGGCACCACGAGTACTCGTACGCGAGCCAACGGGCCCACCAACCCTCCACGATTGAACTCTGGCGAAAGATCACGACCGCTGAGGATCCCGAGTGGACACGGCGGTACCACTCCCGCGACCCGAAGGAGCAGGCCTTCGGCGGCCGAGTGAGTGTGACGCTGACTGACGGCACCGTGCTGGTCGACGAGATCGCGGTCGCCGACGCGCACCCATTGGGCGAGCGTCCCTTCACCCGCGCCGACTACATCGCGAAGTTCAAGACCTTGAGCGAGTCGGTGATCAGCACCAGTGAACAAGACCGCTTCATCGACCTGGTCGCACGCCTGGGGACGCTTCGCGCCGACGAGGTGGACCGCCTCGTGGTGGGTCTACCCGAGGGATCGCTCGACGACCGTTCCGTTCGAGGAGGACTCCTGTGAGCACCACATCCCTCGTCACCGCGAACGAGAAGCGCCGCGCGTTTCGCGCGGCCCTCGCCTCGGGAACCCTCCAGCGCTTCCCCGGCGCATTTTCACCCCTGGTCGCTCGCACCATCGATGACCACGGCTTCGAGGGCGTGTACGTCTCGGGCGCGGTCCTCTCGGCCGACCTGGCGCTACCCGACATTGGGCTCACCACGCTGAGCGAGGTCGCCTCGCGGGCGGGACAGATCGCCAAGGTGACCTCGCTACCGACTTTGGTGGACGCCGACACCGGATTCGGAGAGCCCGCCAACGTCGCTCGCTCCATCGAGTTCTTCGAAGACGCCGGACTGGCCGGCTGTCACCTGGAAGACCAGGTGAACCCCAAGCGGTGCGGTCACCTCGACGAAAAGCAGATCGTGGGTCGCGACGAGATGCTCCTGCGGGTACGCGCGGCCGTGCTCGCCCGACGGGACAGCGACTTTGTGATCTGTGCCCGCACGGACGCGCGTAACTCCGAGGGTCTGGAGAGCGCCATCGATCGAGCCAAGTCCTACGTGGACGCCGGGGCCGACATGATCTTTCCCGAGGCGATGGAGAACGAGGCGGAGTTCGCCGCCTTTCGCAAAGCCATCGACGTGCCCCTGCTCGCCAACATGACCGAGTTCGGCAAGAGTCCGCTGCTGAGTGTTGCCACCCTGGAGGACCTCGGCTACAACATGGTGATCTGGCCGGTCACGTTATTGCGCCTAGCCATGGGCGTGGTCGAAGAGGGGCTCTCGCACCTCGCCAGTGAGGGCAGCCAAGCGGCCCTGGTTGAGCGCATGCAGACCCGACAGCGGCTCTACGAACTGATCGAGTACGAGTCCTACAACGCCTTTGATCAGAGCCTGTTCAATTTCAACGTCCCAGGGGGCAACCATGACTGATGTACAGATCCACCGCGGCCTGGCGGGCGTCGTCGTCGACGTGACGGCCGTCTCCAACGTCGTACCCGAGACCAACTCGCTCACCTACCGCGGCTACGCCGTCCAGGACCTGGCCGCGCACTGCAGTTTCGAAGAGGTGGCCTACCTCATCTGGCACGGCGAGTTGCCCGACGCTGAGCAGTTACAGGACTTCAGCGAGAGCGAGCGCGCCCAGCGCGAGATCAGCGACTCACTTGTGTCTGTGGTCGATCTGCTGCCCACCACGTGTCACCCCATGGACGTGCTGCGCACCGCGGTGAGCGTGCTGGGCGCTGAAGACCCCAGCGAGGCCGATATCAGTGCCTCGGCCAGCCTCGCCAAGGCCGAGTCGATGTTCGCCAAACTGCCCACCGTGGTCGCCTACGACTACCGACGGCGCCGCCAGCTCGAACGCATCAGCCCTGACCCCACGCTCAGTTACTGCGACAACTTCTTCTATATG
>DATHNV010000232.1:0-4379 GCA_035485615.1 Acidimicrobiales bacterium | reverse complement strand
CGCCCGAAGATGCGAAGGCGACTCACGTGCGCACTCTGGTCCGCGGGTCCAAGACCGCGGTCACGATGTCAGAGACGAAGATGGCGAGGAGAACGGCGACAGTGATGAGCAAGAACAACGACTGCATGAGCGGATAGTCCTCGGTCTGGACTGCCTGGAGCAACAAGAAGCCCAATCCCGGATAGTTAAAGACGTACTCCACCAAGATCGCCCCGGAGATCACAAAGCCGAGCGACATCGCAAAGCCCGTCAAACTGGGCAGCATGGCGTTGCGACCTGCGTACTGCCAGAGAATTCGCTGATTCTTCAGTCCCTTGGCGCGCGCCATCTTGACGTAGTCCTCGGCCACCACGGTGATCATGTTGTTGCGCATGGTCAAGATCCATCCGCCAATCGAGGTAATCACGATGGTGAATGCGGGCAGGACCGCGTGCGTGAGGACATCGCCCACGAACGGCCAACTCCACTGCTCGGTGGCGGTCTCGCTATACCCGCCGAGGATCGGGAACCACTTGAGCGTGACGGCGAAGAGCCAGATCGCGAGCAGCCCCACCCAGAAGTAGGGGAACGCCGAGATGACGATGAACGTTGGGGGCAGGATCGAGTCCAACTTTCCCCCTCGGCGCCACGCGGCCACCGCGCCCACTGCCGTGCCGATGATGAAGCCGATCACCGTCGAGAGGCCCACCAAGCCGAGAGACCACGGCAGCGCCTTCATGATCACGCTCGTGACCGAGAGCGGGAAGTAACTGGTGGAGATGCCGAGATTCCCGCGCAGGGTGTTGCCCAGGTACTGAAAGTACGACGACACCAGGCTCTGATGTCCCCCGACCCCAAAGGCGACCTCGAGCGCCTTGAGGGCGGCGGGGTTGACGTGACCGCGAAACGTGGCCATCATCGACTCGGCCGGGTTGCCGGGCATGAGCCGGGGGATGAAGAAGTTCAGCGTGAGGGCCGCCCACAGCGCGATGAGCAGGAAGCCCAAACGCCGAACTAGAAATCTCATCTCCCCGACTCAGTCCGGCAGTTAATTCGTTACGACACCGGCTTTAGGTTGTCGAGGACGTAGCCCCAGTCCGGCTCGTTGTACAGGCCGGGCTGCGCGTACGGATTCGTCTTGGAGGGGAATCCCGTGAAGTCCTTCGAGTTGTACTGGAACCAGTCGACTTCCTCAAGAATCGGAATCACCGGGAACTGGGTCACCATGACGTTCTCCAGCTGGTTGATGATCGTGTGCTGGGTCGCCGCACTCGTCGTTGAACCGTAGGAGTTGAGCAGCGTGTCCACCGATGAGCTGTCAAAGCGCTCCCAGTTCGTTGACGCCGCCTTGCCTTCGGGGGCGGAGTTCTTGGAGAACAGCCACTGGCGCATTTCGTAGAACGGCGTCGGTCCGCCGCTTTCCACGTCGTAGGCCAACTGGTAGTTACCCGTGTAGACGTCCGAGGCGAACGTCGTGGCCGACGGTGTCTCGGGCGTCGCGTCGATGCCGACCTTGCCCAGCTCTTGGGCCATGACCTGCTCGGAGGCAACCCAGTCGGAGTAGCCACCGTTGGTGATGATCGAGAGCTTCAACTCCTTGCCGTTCTTCGAGAAGAAGCCGTTGCTGCCCATCTTGTACCCGTCGGCTTCCAGCACCGACTTCGCCTTCGCGGGGTTGTAGGCCGAGCCCAACTTGGAGAGGGCGGCACTACTGGTCCACGACGAGAAGGTCGGTGAGACGATGCCATCTTGACTAGCCGGCGGCTCGTAGCCGTACTCGCCCTTGGTCGACACGGTGGAGCGATTGATGGCGTAACTGATCGCCTCGCGCACCGCGACATCGTTGAGCGGTGCCACCTTCAAGTTCGGAAAGAGGGTCACGTTGGCCACGGGCGGGAACCAGTAGGTGTTGCCCGCGGTCTTGTCGACGTAGTAGCTCTTGATGTTCGGGATGAACTGCGAGCCCCACTGCGACTGGCCGGTGGCCAAGTACTCATTGCAGGTGTTGTTCGACAGGAACGCCGGCATGTTGACGGTCGAGACGACGGCCTTGCCCTTCTGCCAGTAGTTCTTGTTCGCGGTCCACTGGATGTTCTGGGGCGTGCAGTGCGACATGGTGTAGCCGCCTGTACCCACGGGACTCGAGTCCGCGTATGTCACCGGATTCTTGATCGAGCTCCAGACGTGCTCGGGAACGATCGGCACTTGGCCCGCGACGTAGAAGAAGTACGGCACCGCGGGGGCCGTGAAGTTCATCACGACCTGGTTGGCGCCTTTCTGGGTCACGCTCGAGAGTACGGACCACACGGCGTTTCCGTCGAGGGCCGGGAACTTCTTCAGCAGGTTGAACGTGTAGGCCACGTCGGCCGCCGAGAAGGGCTTGCCGTCGGACCACTTCACGCCAGAGCGAATGGTGAAGGTCAACGTCTTGTTGGCGTTGCTCCACGCGTAGTTCGTGGCAAGCCACGGCGTGACCGCGCCGCTCTTGAGTGAGTCGACGAAGTCGAGTGTCTCGTAGGTGAGTCCCACCGAGTACGGACTCGACGTGGGCACAAACGGATTAAAAGCGCACGACCACAACTCGCCCTGCTCGTTGGCGAGATTGAGTGGCACTTGGGTCGCAGCACCGGCAGACGATACGGAGACCGCGGCGGGAATCGCTAGCGCGGTCGTGCTCGCCACAAACACGAACGCCGTTGCCAGCAGGCCCCCCTTGAACTTTTTCCTCACTGAAATCCCCTCCCTGGAGAATCGCGATTCTCCATTTCCTGTTCTCAACTTCTCACTGCTCGCTGGACGTCAACCACGCAGCGGTACCGCTTTTCCAAATCTGGAGTCACAATATGTGAATTTTTCACACTCAGCAACCGGAATCTGAGAAATTTTAACAAATACGCCTCGAGAGCCGAAAGAAATGCGCACTTTTGCCCGTCGCGGGGAGTTGTTTGCCGAGGAACTTTCGGCTCTGGGACACTGGAGGCGCACGCCCGCTACCTGCGAGGAGAGACCATGGCTCCCAACCGACACCAATCAGCGATCATCGAATTCCCGAGCGAACTGGTGGTCCACATCACTCGACAGTTCGACGCGCCGATACAACTTGTCTTCGACGCGTTTACGAAGCCCGAACTCGTTCGCGAGACCTTCGCGCCCTTTGGCGAGACGATGACCGTGTGCGACATTGACCTGCGCGTCGGTGGCACGTATCACTACGTCATGGTGACCAAGGACGGATACGAGTGTTCGTTTCCCGGAACGTTCCTGGAATTGGATGCCCCGAATCGAAGCGTTCAGACGTGGCACTTCGACGGGTGGCCCGACGTCGAAGCAGTCGAGACGATGAACTTCCACGAAGTCGACGGCGTGACGACGCTCAACTATGAACTCGCCTTCGCCGACAAGGCGGGACGCGATCACATGGCCAAGTTTGACGGCCACCAAGCCAACTTCGACAACTTGGACGATCTGTTCCTGAGGCTACGAGAGTCGTCCCCGACGGACTGATCGAGCGAGTATCTGTCGTCGTCAGGTCACGCCGTCAGAGTGACTTTGTGAAGACCCGGCGACGTGTCAATGGGTCGCCCCCGTAGCTCGCCGACGCGGAGCGCCAGCACTTGACCAACGATGACCTCGGCGAGGGCCACACTCCAGTTCGGACCAGCCTCGTCGATGACGATCTCGGCGTCACACGAGAATGCACCGCGAGCTTTCGAACGCAGCACGACCGTGCGCATGGAGAAGCGCTGACACTCCGTCAACAGCGTCTCGGCCACGTCCGTGGCGAGCTCGTCGGTCACGACAAGTAGCAAGGTCGAGTTCTCACCGTCCGCCCCGACAGGTCCGTGCAGATAGTCGGCCGCGGAGTACGCCTCGGCGCGAATACCCGACACCTCGCGAATCTTGATCGCCACTTCGGCGGCCACGGCCTGACCCACTCCGCGTCCGACGATCGTGAGGCCCCGCTTCGCGTTCAGCATCTCGACGGGCAATGCGCCGGACAGAGCCCACGACGCCGTTCGCTCGACGGTCTCGGGCAGCGAGTCCAGACCCTCCAGCGGCGAGCCCTTCATCGCTTCGACGAGCTGGGCGAGAGCGTGCCAGGTGGTCGTAAATGTCTTGGTCGACGCGAGAGCGCGTTCCGCCCCGGCCCGTAGCGCGATCACCGTCGAGGTGGACTGGCCCAACGGTGAGTCGGGGTCGTTGGTGATCACGGCGCTTGGACGGCCCTGGGACGTCGCGGCCTCCACGACATCGACGAGCCCTGGGGTTCGCCCGGACTGTGAAATCGCGAGGACGCCCGCGCCCTTCAAACCGATCGTTCGACCCGACTCGTAGAGAGACGGTGTGGCGAGCGCGACAAGGACGCCGAGTTCCTGACCGGCGAAGTACTGAAAGAAGAC
>DATHNV010000231.1:0-2919 GCA_035485615.1 Acidimicrobiales bacterium | reverse complement strand
CGCCAGGGACTTGAGCACGTCACCCACGAGCCGCACGAGTTCGACTTCGCGGCCATCAACTCACTGGTGCTCGGTGAAGCACCCGACGGCCAGAGCGTCTCGGTGCGCTCGGGGCGCTACGGTCCCTACCTCGTCCACGGAGAGGACCGCGTCTCGATTCCCGAAGCGACCGAACCCGACTCGCTCAGCGTCGAGCGCGCCTTAGAGCTGCTGGCCGCTCCGAGTAACGACCGCGAACTCGGCCTCGACGATGACGGTCAGACCATCTACCTCAAGGCCGGCCGCTACGGGCCCTACGTGCAGATCGGTGAGCTTGCCGACCCCAAGGACAAGCCGCGCACCGCGTCGCTGTTCTCGACGATGACGCCCGAGACGATCACCCTGGATGACGCCAAGCGCCTCTTGTCACTGCCGCGGGTAGTGGGAGTGCATCCCGAGGGCGGCGAGATCCTGGCTCAAAATGGTCGGTACGGCCCGTATCTCACGTGGGAGAAAGAGACGCGCTCACTCGAAGACGAGAACCAGATCTTCAGCGTTGACTTAGACGCCGCGCTGGCGCTGCTCGCCCAGCCCAAGGCGCGCGGTCGACGTGCAGCCGCGGCCCCGCTGGCGGATTTGGGTGAGGACCCGGTCACCAAGCGACACGTCGTGGTGCGCAGCGGCCGCTTCGGCCTCTACGTCACCGATGGCGAGACGAACGCGACGCTGCGCTTGGGTGACACGCCCGAGTCCATGACGATGGATCGCGCGAGTGAACTCCTCACCGAGCGGCGCAACGCTGAGCCGTCCACCCGGGTGCGCAAGGCGACGAAGAAAGCGACCAAGGCGCCGGCGAAGAAGGCGACGAAGAAGGCCACGGGATCGACGAACAAAAGAGCCGCGAAGACGTCCGGGGCGAAGACGACCACCAAAGCGACGAGCGCGCAGAAGCGTGCGGCGATCGCCCAGGGTGCGGCGGCGAACGCGGCGCTACTCGGGACGCGCCCCGAAGACTCGTGAGCGAGCGCGGCGCCTTTCTCGTCTTCGAGGGCGTTGACGTCAGCGGCAAAAGCACGCAAGCCCGGCGCATCGCCGAGCTGCACGACGCGCTATTTACCTTCGAGCCCGGCGACACGCCACTGGGCGTGGGACTGCGTCACCTCGTGCTGGATGCGGCCACGCCGATGGAGCCCGTGACCGAAGCGCTCATGATGCTCACCGACCGCTCGCACCACGTGGCGAGCGTCATCGAGCCCGCACTGGCCGCAGGGCGCTCGGTGGTGAGCGATCGATACTTCGCGTCGACTCTCGCCTACCAGGGCTACGGACGCGGGGTCGATCTAGACCTGCTGCGTTCGGCGAGCCGGTTGGCAATTGGCTCGTGCCTGCCCGACGCGACGATCCTCCTCGACCTGCCCATCGAGGCGGTCAACGAGCGCCGCGATCACGACAAGAAGGACCGCTTCGAGTCGGCCGACCTCGCGTTCCACGAGCGGGTGCGCGAGGGATACCTCGAACTGGCCGAGCGCGACGGATGGATTGTGGTTGACGCCGCACCCAGCGTGGAGGTCGTGGCCACAGTCATCGACCAACACGTCGCCCACATACTCTGGTGACATGAGCGACGTCTTTGACACCTTGGTGGGTCAAGAACGCGCCGCCAGTGCCCTTCGCCTGTACGCCCGGCACCCGGTGCACGCCTATCTCTTCAGCGGACCGAGCGAAGCCAGTGTGCACGACGCCCTCATCGCTTTTGCGGCTGCCCTGCAGTGTCCCCAGCACGGATGCGGGCACTGCGAGGTGTGCCGATTGGTGCTCGAGGGCGCCGACGCTGACGTGTACGTCGCCGAGCGCGCCGGCGCGTCGTGGCGGATGGACGAGATTCGCGACATCGAGCGCGTGGCGCGTCGTCGTCCCCTCGGTGCGGGCTACCAGATCGTGGTCATGGAGGACGTTGATCTCACCACGACCGGCACCTCGCCCAGTGCGACCGCACTCCTCAAGACCCTGGAAGAGCCGCCCGGACGCACCATCTTTCTACTGAGCGCCGTGGAGGTGGTCGAGGAACTCGACACCATTGCCTCGCGGTGCGTCGAAGTGAGACTGCGCACGCTTTCTGACGCGGACGTCGCCACCATCCTCGTGAATGAAGGCGCCACGCGCGAGGCGGCGCTGGAGGCGGCCGCCGCCGCGAATGGCAACCTGCGTCGAGCGCGCGTGCTCGTGGGCGACAGCGATCTCGCCGAGCGGATGGCGAAGTGGCGCGCGGTACCGGACCGACTCACGGGACAGCCCGCGGACTCGACACGGGTGGCCAAGGAGCTCGCGGCCTCGATCGACGACGCGATGGGCCCGCTGGAGCGTCTCCAACACGACGAGTGGGAACGTCGAGCCAGCGACGCGCGCGAACTGGGACAACGCGCCGCGAGCAAGCGCGAGGTCGACGCGCAGTTCCGGCGCGAGCAGCGACGCTTTCGAGTCGACGAGTTGCGTTGTGGTCTAAGCACGTTGACCGGCGTCTACCGCGAGCGACTGGTGGAGAACGTTGAGGCCGATGACGCGCGCAGTGACTACCGGGTGGGCGCGTCGCTACGCGCCCTCGATGCGCTCGCGGAGGCGAATCGGCGACTCGAGACCAACTTGGATGAGTCGCTCCTGCTCAATGACCTGATGTTGTCGCTGATGGACTTTTAGTCGAAAGGAGTCGGCGAAGTCGATCGGCTAAAGTGGCTCTCTGCGCCTGGGTAGCTCAGTCGGTAGAGCAGCGCATTCGTAATGCGCAGGTCAGGAGTTCGAATCTCCTCCCAGGCTCCATTTCGAGCGAACGTCACATGGTGACTCGCAGAGCGACGCAAACCTAAGGCCATTCAAAGGTGATCGCTTCGCGCGAATTGAAACGCTATAGGGGTGTCGATAGGCTCGCAGCCAGAGGGGAAGGAT
>DATHNV010000230.1:0-2752 GCA_035485615.1 Acidimicrobiales bacterium | reverse complement strand
GCCAAAGTCCGCGACGACAAGCAACGCGAAGCGGGCGACGGCTTTGACGGCACGTGGGTTGCCCACCCCGATCTGGTGGGCGTCGCGTGCTCGGAGTTCGACGAGGTCTTGGGTGACAACCCGAATCAACTGAACCGCCAGCGTCCCGACGTGCACGTCGAGGCCGCGGACCTCCTCGACATCGAGTACCCCGAGGACGGGGTGACACCGGTCGGTCTTCGCACCAACATTGACGTGGGCGTTCGCTACATCGTGTCATGGTTGTCCGGCGTGGGTGCGGCTGCGATTCACGACCTAATGGAGGATGCGGCAACGGCCGAGATCAGCCGTGCTCAGGTCTGGCAGTGGGTGCGACACGGCATCACCTTGAGTGTCGGCGACAAGACGATCACCGAAGCGCTCGTGCGCGACCTCCTCGACGTGACCGAGGCGGAGGTCATCGCCGAGGGAGCGAGTCCGCGCCTCGTGCGCACCGCCCGCGCGATCTTCGAAGAGGTGGCCCTGGGCGAGGAGTTCGCCACGTTCTTGACCCTGCCCGCCTACGACTTTCTCGACTGAACAACGACCATCAACAAGGAGAACCCGAAGTGACGACTTTCTACGACATCGAAATCGCCGCCCTGGAGCACGAGTGGGCCACCGACCCTCGCTGGGCCGGAATCGAGCGTGGATACGACGCGGCCGATGTGATCCGCCTGCGCGGATCAGTGAGCATCGAGCACAGCCTGGCTCGACGCGGGGCGGAGCAACTCTGGGATCTGATTCACACCGAGCCCTACGTGAACGCGCTGGGTGCGATGACCGGTGGACAAGCCGTCGAGATGGTGAAGGCGGGTCTCAAGGCCATCTATCTCTCGGGTTGGCAGGTGGCGGCTGACGCGAACCTCTCGGAGCAGGTGTATCCCGACCAGAGCTTGTACGCCGCCAACAGCGTGCCGGCCGTGGTGCGACGGATCAACAACGCGCTGCGTCGTGCCGATCAGATCGAGTGGGGCGAGGCCATTGCGGCCGGCAGCACCGCGGAGCCACGCGAGTGGTTGGTGCCGATCGTCGCCGACGCGGAGGCGGGTTTTGGTGGCCCGCTCAACGTGTTCGAACTCATGAAGTCAATGATCGAAGCGGGTGCCGCGGGTGTCCACTTCGAAGACCAGCTGTCGTCGGAGAAGAAGTGTGGCCACATGGGCGGCAAGGTGCTGATTCCGACCGGCCAGCACATCCGTACGTTGATCGCGGCCCGACTCGCCGCGGACATCGCGGGCGTGCCGACACTGATCGTGGCTCGCACGGACTCCTTGGGCGCGAACCTGCTCACCAGTGACGTCGATCCGCGCGATCAACAGTTCTTGACTGGCGAGCGTTCTCCCGAGGGCTTCTACTACGTGCGAGCGGGCATCGAACAAGCCGTCGCGCGAGCTCTGGCCTACGCTCCGTACGCCGATCTCATCTGGTGCGAGACCTCGACACCCGACCTCGACGAAGCGCGCATCTTTGCCGAGCGGATCCACGAGGAGTACCCGGGCAAACTTCTGGCGTACAACTGCTCGCCGTCCTTTAACTGGCGCAAGCACCTCGATGATGACACCATCGCACGCTTTCAACGTGAACTCGGCGCGATGGGCTACGCCTTCCAGTTCGTGACCCTGGCGGGATGGCACGCCCTCAACGAGTCCATGTTCCAACTCGCCCACGACTACGCCCAAAGCGGCATGAGCGCCTACGTTACGTTGCAAGAGCGCGAGTTCGCCGCGGAGAGCGATGGCTACACAGCCACGCGTCACCAGCGCGAGGTGGGGGCGGGTTACTTTGACGACGTCATGACGACCCTGACCAACGGCGTCTCGTCGACGCTGGCGCTCGTGGGTTCGACGGAGTCCGAACAGTTCTAAGCGCGCGCTCGCCCGGGAATCCCCGTTGACACATCGGCTAAGGTGTACGTCGCAACGCGGGGTGGAGCAGTCTGGTAGCTCGTCGGGCTCATAACCCGAAGGTCGTAGGTTCAAATCCTACCCCCGCCACCAGTGAATATCTGAGGGAGCCGGTCCGTAAGGGCCGGCTCCTTGGATTTTCAGTTCGACTTGCTCTACTACGTCCGACGTAGTAGTCTCAGTCCATGGCGCGACGAACTAATTCAACATCAGGCGGCCTCGAACGAAATAGCGAGCCCGCCGTTTTGATCCTCACCAGCCTTGCCTCAGGTGACAAGCACGGATACGCACTGGCACAGGACATCAAAGAGTTCGCGGGTGTGGACCTGGGTCCCGGGACGCTCTACGGCGCCATCGCGCGACTTGAAGAACGCGGACTCATCGCACCCAAGCCTGGTGACGAACGGCGTCGTCCTTACGAAATTACGTCCAGCGGCCGCGCAGCTCTTACGGCGACGATCAATGAGATGCGCACACTTGCCGACGAGGGTGCACAGCGCCTCGGTCTTGCTCCGGTGCGCCCGCGCTCGCGCGCGACGCGACCCCAGTGGGGATTGTCAGCGTCATGACCGCACAGTTCGAGAGACTCCTCAAGTGGTACCCGGCACGGTGGCGAGCGCGATATGGCACAGAACTAGCCGCCCTGATGGAAGACACGTATGGATCGGGTCCCGCTCCTCTGTCAAGTCGAGTCAAAGTCGTGCGCTCAGGTTTAGCGGAGCGCGTGCGACAACTCGGCCTGGGCGGCGCGGGTGACTCGCCAAGTGAGAACGTTCGTTCAGGCTCGTTGCTCGTGCTCTGCGGATGGGCGTTGTTCGTCATCGCCG
>DATHNV010000229.1:0-2139 GCA_035485615.1 Acidimicrobiales bacterium | reverse complement strand
AGGCGTCGATGTCGAGGCCCGAGTCGGTTTCGTCCAGGAGCGCTACGACGGGTTCGAGCAGAGCCATCTGGAGAACTTCGTTGCGCTTGCGCTCGCCACCGGAAAAGCCCTCATTCAGGTGTCGCTCGGCGAACGCGCTATCGATGCCGAGCCGGTCCATCCACTCGGCCAAGTCCAAGCGAACCTCAAGCACGCTCAACTCATCGAGACCCTTGCGCGCCGCGATCGCCTGGCGTAAGAACTGGATGACCGAGACGCCGCCGATCGCTTCGGGATACTGAAAGGCGAGGAAGATCCCAGCCCTGGCCCTCGCGTCGGGGGTCCAGGCGGATATGTCCTCTCCGCGTAGGAGAATTTCGCCCGCCGTGACGTGATAGCCCGGGTGGCCCATGATGACGCTGGCGAGTGTTGACTTGCCTGCACCGTTGGGACCCATGAGGGCGTGCACTTCGCCCTCGTTGACCACCAGGTCGACGCCGCGCAGGATCTGGGAGCCTTCCGCTTCAACGTGCAGATTGCGAAGTTCCAGTAACGGTTTTGGCACGAGGTAAAGCCTACCGGTCCCCTAGGAATCGATGACTCTGGTTACCAGCCCCGTTCGACCCATTCGTCCAGGTGAGCGCGTTCGGCACCAATCGTGGAAGGTGCGCCGTGTCCGGGCCAGAAGGTCACGTTGTCGGCGTACACCCCAAAGAGTCGCTCGTCGATCGAGGCGATGATGCTCCAGAAGCTGCCGCCTTCGAATGTGGCGTTGCCCGGACCGCCCGGAAACAAGGTGTCGCCGGTAAAGAGCACCGGGGTGTTCTCGAGCGCGAAGCAGATACTGCCTGGCGTGTGACCCGGTGTGTGGATGGTGCGAAGTCGCAACTGTCCGACCTGGTGGACGGCGTCGTCGTCGAGTAAGTGGTCATAACTGGGTAGCAGGTGGGCGTCTTCTTCTCGCACCCACACATCGATGCCCGCCTCGCGCACCGCCTCGACCGCCCCGATGTGGTCCCAGTGACCGTGAGTTTCGAGGACGGAGGTCACCCCGAGCTGGCGAGCCACGTCCAAGAGACGGTCGTGCTCGTTGGCCGCGTCCAACAGCGCCGCCTCGCCGGTGCGCCGACACCGCACGACGTAGACATTGTTCGCGATGGGACCCACGACGAAGCGGTGCACCTCGCTCAGGGCGTCCGACCAGACCAGTTCGACGGTGTCCACGCACCCAGACTGCCACGAATAAATGCGAGGTGGCGAGTGACTAATCTCGGTCCTGGTGCTTGCACCGATACGAAGAGGGGCCGTCATGAACTTTGGTTTCAGCGAAGAACAAGAAGAACTTCGCAAGATGGTGCGACGGTTCTTGGAAGAGAAGTCGCCCGAATCAGAAGTGCGACGCCTCATGGCCACCGAAGAGGGGTACGACCCCGCGGTGTGGGCTCAGATGGCCAACGAACTGGCGCTCCAGGGACTCGGTATTCCCGAAGAGTACGGCGGGCAGGGCTTTGGGCCCGTCGAGTTGTACGTGGTCTTCGAGGAGATGGGTGCGGCCCTGCTGTGCTCGCCCTATTTCTCGACCGTGGCCCTCGCGGCGAATGCGCTGCTGCTGGTGGGCGACGAGGCGGCCAAGTCCGCCTACCTGCCGGGCATCGCATCGGGCGAGACGATCGCGACGGTGGCTCTGACCGATGACGCCGGCGGATGGGATCTCTCCACTACTTCAACAACCGCCGAGCGCGACGGCGACGGCTGGGTGCTTTCGGGCGTGCGCAGCTTCGTCACCGACGGTTCGACGGCGAGTTTGCTGTTGGTTCCGGCCACGACCGACAAGGGTCTCTCGCTGTTTGCGATCGAGGGAAGTGCGTCGGGGGTGGAGAAAGAGTCGCTCGCGACGATGGACCAAACGCGCAAGCAGAGTCGCCTCGTCTTTACCAAGGCGCCGGCCACACTCGTGGGCGAAGAGGGCGGCGCACTCGCGGGTCTCGAAGCTGCCGTCCAGATCGCCGAGTCCGCACTGGCCGCCGAGCAGGTCGGCGGGGCCCAACGCGTGCTCGACGCATCGGTGGATTACGCCAAGAACCGCGTGCAGTTTGGACGACCAATCGGATCGTTCCAGGCCATCAAGCACAAGTGTGCCGACATGCTCCTCGAGGTGGA
>DATHNV010000228.1:0-5302 GCA_035485615.1 Acidimicrobiales bacterium | reverse complement strand
GCCAGAATCGCGTAGGGAGCGGCGAGCCCAAGAGTGGGAAGTGCGGGTGCCGCACTCGCCGCACCGCTACCGACAGCGAGAACCGCGACGACACTCAGCAACGCTGCGCCGAGTGTGTGCTCTACCGCGTGACGAATGCGTCCGCGCGGGCGATGAGACGGCGGTGATAGTTGCATCAATGATTCGGTAGTGGTGGACATAAAAGCGCCTCCCGATTCCGTTCGTCGCGGTCACGACGGACGACACGAAAAACGCTACGAACGAACTCGTTTATTCGGCACAACTCAACGACAACAATTCAAAACGCGCCATGTTCACAACGATTTATGAGACGTAGCGAATGACACGTCTTCACGGCGACACTCCCGTCATCGCCGTCGAGACTCATGAGTTGACTATTCTCTCGTGGCAAAAGGAGCTCGCTCGTGGGATCACTCGTTCTTGGCATGTTCATGACCCTGGATGGCTTCACCGAGACCAACGACGGCGAGATGATCAGTCCGGCATGGTCTCCCGATCTTCAGACGTACTGGGCGGAAGCGAACGCTCACGACGGCAACGTGCTGCTCTATGGTCGGCGCGCCTTCGAGTACAACTCCTCGTTTTGGCCCGCCATGGCCGAAAATTCGGATCAGCCCGCCGGGTTTCGCGAGTTCGCCGGCGTCATGAATCGTCTCCCCAAAGTCGTGGTCTCGAGCACTCTCACCTCGGCAGGCTGGAACGCGACGGTGATGTCGGGAGATCTGAATGAGGTGGCGCGAACGCTGAAGGACCGGTACGAGGGCGACATCGTCGCCGTGGGCGGAATGACGCTCGCCACGGGACTGCTAGCAAGTGAGGAACTCGACGAGTTGCGTCTTCTCTATCTACCGCAAACTGCCGGACAAGGCCGCAGCATCTTTTCACGAGACCTGGCGCCGCGAGAGTTCACCCTGACGTCGGTGCAGACGATGGACACGGGTTCATTCATCACCACGCATCGCACGATCTCGTAGCGGCAACTATCGGGTGGAGGTGATGGGATTCGAACCCACTGCCTCTACATTGCGAACGTAGCGCTCTACCAATTGAGCTACACCCCCGTAGAGGTGACTACTTTACCCCAAGGCGCGCCGACTCGGTTCGCGCTGCCAGCCTTCGTAAGCCTCGGCTTCGTCGTACTCGAACTGCGGCTCCTCGTCGTAGTAGACGTACTGGCGCGAGTCGCCGTCGTAGCTGTCGTAGACCACCTCGTCCATCCGTACCGAACGACGCTGGGGCAGGCGAAGGTTCAGTGAGGGTTCATTCAGATACCCCTGGCTCACCGAGTACAGGCCGAGAGCAACGTAGAGCACGACCGCGAACCACGCGAGGGCGGAGAGATCGAGAACGAGCGACGCGCCCGACGCGACCGCGATCACCGTCATGAGGGTGGCCGCGGCGACCAGACTCATGAACACCAGTCGACGCTGCTGTCTCATGGTGCGTCGACGAAGTGGCGTCTCGTAGCGCTCCATCACCATCACTTCGGGTTCGCGCGGGCGCGATGAGTATGCCGCTGCGTAGTGATTCGTCGAAGCCGCCACGGTTTCACTGGGCTCGTCGAACTCGTAGTTCTCCGACCACTCGTCCCACGTGGAGCGTGCCTCGAGCGTGCGGGGCGTGTCATCACTGCGAACAACTCGCAGGTGCGGCCGACGGGTGACGGGCGCTTCGTTGTAGGAGTCCTCGTCGTTCTCGTCGAGCCGATGAGCGGGCGCGACCACGTAGCCGGGTCGACTCAACACTTCGTGTTCCGCGTGGAAGGACTCAATCGAGCGTTCGGCTCCACCGTCACGGAATCGTCGAATCGCCACTGGGGCCAGCAGCGCGACCCAAAAGAGCGCGAGAACTAGGAGAAGCATCCGACGTACTGGATCAAACGTCGCTGTGGCATTGCGACAAATTTACAGTCGTACTACGGAAATTTGGTGGATGTCAGGCCTCGTGGAGCCCGCACTCGTCCTTGTCCAGACCGACCCAGCGACCCGACCTGCGATCGCCGTCGACTTGGGGTTTCATCGTCATCGCCGCACAGCCGATTGACGCGTAGCCCTGCGCCCAGAGAGGGTGTTCGGGCAGGTCATGACTCGTGAGGTAGTAGGCGATGTCATCGTCGCCCCAGGTGGCGAGGGGATTCACCTTGACCAGATTGAATTTCTCATCCCACATCAGGATCTTCATCGCTGCGCGGGTCGGTGCGTCGACGCGCTTGACTGAGGTGATCCACGCGCTCTTTCCCGCCAGTGCGCGACCCAAGGGCTCGACTTTTCGCAGGTTGCAACACTGCGCGGTGCCACAGGGCCACGCATCGGCGTCTGGACCAGGTGTCGTGCGCGTCACGTTGAGTGACCAGGCATCTTCTAACTCGCTCGCAAAATCCAGGGTCTCAGGAAAGTGTCCGCCGGTATCGAGGAAGATGACCTCGGTGTCGGGTCGAAGCTCGTGCACCATGTGCAAGAGCGCCACGTCCTCAAACGAGCAGGCCATGGCCAGGTCAGTGCCGAAACGATCGAACGTCCACTGCAAGATCTCAAGCGGGGTCGAACGTTCGAAGCGCTCGTTGATCTCATCCAGCTCGCCCAGCAGCGTCGGCGTGGGGTCAATTGCGGTCATTCTCAGGCCACTCTCGGTTTCTCTAGTGGATAACTAGAATACTGTGGCATCCCAGGAATATGACCACGACCTTGCCGACTCCCCACGCCACCGACCACCTCGACATTCTCGAATCTCACGCCCTCTTTATCCTGCGCGAGGTTGTGGCCGAGTGCGAGCGGCCCGTGCTTCTCTTCTCGGGGGGTAAGGACTCGGCCGTACTCTTACACCTGGCCGCGAAGGCCTTTGCGCCCCAGCAACTTCCCTTTCCCGTGCTGCACATCGACACCGGCCAGAACTTCCGCGAGGTGCTCGAGTTTCGCGACCGCGCGGTGGAGGCCGCGGGGGCGCGGCTGATTGTCGCGCGCGTCCAGGACTCGATCGATCAGGGCAAGGTCGCTGATCCCGGGCCGCTCGGATCACGCAATCGCCTCCAGACCGTCACCTTGCTCGACGCCATCACCGACAACAACTTTGACGCCGCCTTTGGCGGAGCCCGGCGTGATGAGGACAAGGCTCGGGCCAAGGAGCGGATCCTGAGTTTCCGCGACGCGTTCGGGCAGTGGGACCCGCGTCAACAGCGGCCCGAGCTCTGGCAGCTCTACCAGGGCAAGGTCAATCCCGGCGAACACGTGCGGGCATTCCCGTTATCCGACTGGACCGAACTCGACGTCTGGCAGTACATCGGCCGAGAGAACATGGACCTGCCCTCGATCTACTTCGCCCACGAGCGCGACGTGGTCGCCCGCGACGGGATGTGGCTCGCGGTGGGAGAGTTCGTCGAACCTCTCCCGGGCGAAGACGTGCTCACCAAGATGGTGCGCTTTCGCACCGTGGGCGACGCCAACTGCACCGGCGCGGTGCTCTCGAGTGCCGCGACCTTGGAAGCGATCATTGACGAAGTCGCGGTCGCGAACGTCTCGGAACGAGGGGCCACGCGCGGGGACGACAAGTTCTCCGAGACCGCCATGGAAGACCGCAAGCGCGAGGGCTACTTCTAAGTGCAAGTCACGACAAAAGACGTACTGCGTCTCGCCACAATTGGCTCGGTCGACGACGGCAAATCGACGCTCATCGGACGACTGCTCGTTGACACGCGCCAACTCTTCGACGACCAACTCGACGCGGTCGCGGCCGCGTCCGAGAAGCGCGGAATCGGCGACCTCGATCTCAGCTTTGTGACCGACGGGCTGCGCGCCGAACGTGAACAAGGGATCACGATCGACGTGGCGTACCGCTACGCCTCGACGCCCACGCGCAAGTTCATCATCGCCGACTGCCCCGGACACGTGCGCTACACCCGCAACATGGCCACGGGCGCGTCGACCGCCGACCTCGCGCTGGTGGTGGTCGACGTCGCCTCGGGTCTCAAGGAGCAGACTCGCCGCCACCTCTTCATCGCCGCTCTTCTGGGTGTGCGCTCCATGATCGTGGCGGTCAACAAGATGGACACGGTCGCCTGGTCGCAGATGGCGTTCCAGAGCGTCGTGGACGAAATCGAGACTCTGTCACGCGAGCTGGGCTTCACCTCGACGCTAGCCATTCCGGTATCGGCGCTGCTGGGCGACAACGTCGCGACCGGATCAGCGAACACGCCGTGGTACGACGGTCCCTCGGTCCTAGAGGCACTCGAGTCATCGGAGTCTGGTTCATGGGAGAGCGCCCAGGGCGGGCGACTGCCGATCCAGTGGGTGCTGCGCCAAGTGGGCGGAGGGCGCACGTACGCCGGCATGGTGAGCGGAGAGGCCTTCCACGTCGGTGACACGGTGACCCTGCTCCCCCAGGGTGTGGAGACGACGATTCGCGCCATCAACCTCGGCGGCGAGGCCCGAGGCGAAGCAGCCGTGGGCGTGGCGGCCGACTTCGATCTCACCGATGAAACCGACGCTGGTCGCGGTGACCTGATCGCCACGCACCCGCTCCCCCTCGTGACTCGCCAGTTCGAAGCGACAATCTGCTGGTTCGGCGAGAAGCCCTTCACGACGGGCGGTCAGCGCTTGCGACTGAAGCACACCACGAAGTCCACGCCGGTAAAGGTGCAGTCGATCACCGGTGTCATCAATATTGAGTCGCTCTCGTTCGACGACGCCACCTCACTCGAGACCAACGACATCGGTCTTGCGACCCTGTTGACCTCTGACGCATTGGTGGTCGACGACTACCGCGAAGATCGTGTGACGGGCAGTTTCGTTCTCATCGACGAAGTCACCAACGCGACCGTCGCGGCCGGCATGGTCGGCCACGCCTCGTTTCTCTAGTCCTCGTTCCGCGTTCGCACGCTCAACCTAAAGTGACGTCAGCGAACTGAACCGCCGACCAGAAGGTGAGAGTCATGCAGTGGAACGCCGCCACGAGCGACCACCCCGAGTGGCCCACCACCATCGCCAACTACGACGCGAAACTAAAGGTGGCTCACCAGGCGTCCCAGCGACTTCGCGACGGGGACGTCGTTGGGGTCGGCAGTGGTTCGACCAGCCTGTTGACCCTGCGTGCCTTAGTTGAGCGCTCGCAGATCGAGTCACTGAGTTTTCGCGCGATCACCACGTCCCTCGAAATGTCCATCGCGTGCGCGGAGTTGGGTGTACCGACCACCAGCCTTCTTGACGCCAGGCCGGACTGGTCTTTCGACGGGGCCGACGAGGTGGACGGGGACGCCAACATGATCAAAGGGCGCGGCGGCGCCATGCTT
>DATHNV010000227.1:0-6877 GCA_035485615.1 Acidimicrobiales bacterium | reverse complement strand
GCGCACATCAGGTCAACGAGCTCGGCCACGGAGAGCTGATCGAGGTCCGCGAGTTCATGGCGAACCTGCTCCGTACCGAGTTGCTCTAAAAACTCGAGGTCATTGGGTTCCATCAGGCCAGGCTCTTCGCCACGATCGAGTGAAGGGAAGCGCGCATGGCGTCGTGGCGATCGAGTTGACGCGTGGGATGAATGGCGTTGGTCAACAGAATCACTCCCAGGTTGGCGCTCGGGGCGACGAGCAGCGAGGTGCCCGTGAACCCGGTGTGCCACAAGGTATCGGGTGGCCACGGTCCCCAGGCCGCCGGGTCGAGACGCCACCCCAGACCTCGCACGTCGGGCTGGGTCCCGACCGGTGTTCGTGAGATCGATGAGATGCTCGCTGCACTCAACACGTGATGTCCGCGCGCGCCGAGCAGGGACTGCACGAATCGAGTCAGATCGTCACTGGTCGAAAAGAGCCCGGCGTGACCCGCCACCCCGCCGAGCGCCCACGCGTTGCCGTCATGTACCTCGCCCCACACCAACTCCTTGGAGAGGCGCTGGTCTCCGTTGCGTTCGGTCGCCGCGATCCGACCTTGTAGGCGTTGCGCCGGGCGATAGCGCGTCTCGATCATGCCGAGGGGCTCGGCGACAACCTCGTGAAAGAGACGCTCGAGAGATTGATGAGTGCATCGTTCGATGGCCCAGCCGAGCAGCATGAAATTGAGATCGCTGTAGAGCACGTCACCGGCGGGGCCGCCCGTCGTTGCTTCGGCGTAGACGGCGCGACGGATGGCCCGCGGATCGCGACCCAAGTGAAAGAAAGGTCGGTGAGGGATGAGTCCCGAAGTGTGAGTGAGCAGTTGGTAGAGCGTGATGTTGTGGCGAGGAAAATCGCGCAGCCACGTCGAGACAGGATCCGTGAGGCGCCATTGGCGCGTTTGGACGAGCTGCAGCGCAATCGTGGTGCTAGAGACGACTTTGCTGAGCGACGCGAGGTCGTAGATGGTGTTGTTCTGGGTGTCGACGACCGGCGCGAGTGCGTTCGCGAATCCACCCCACGCGCGAAACAGCGTCGCTGACTTCGTGGCGACGGTGAGGTTGAACCCGGCGGGGAACTCGGCCTCGGTCATCGCGAGGAGCGCCTCGACCAGTTCGTCGCGCACGTCGCGCGGTAGCCCTCCCGCTGCAGGCGACAGTTCGACGTGCAGGCGCGGCGAGCGAGCGCTCATGACGCGATGGGCGTGAACGGTGAGTCGAGAGTGGGCGGCGCGGTGTGTCGGGGACCGCGCGCGGCACGACGGGTCATCGAGATCTCCTGGGCTTTGTAGAGCTCCTCGACGCGTCGGTCTCCGTCGGGCACAAAGCCAGCCGCCTGGTAGAGGCGGCGCGCCCGTTCGTTTTCTTCAAAGACCCAGAGAGTGACGTCGCGCGTCGACATGGGATCGAGTTCGCCGATGGCGCGTTCGAGGAGTCGTCGGCCCACGCCGTGTCCGCTCTGTGTGGGGTCGACGTAGAGCGCGAAGAGGTGTCCACGAGCAGCGTTGCCGGTCTCATCACCGAACCGGGCAAAGCCCAGTACCTGACCGTTTCTTTCGGCCACCACCGTGCGCGCCGCAATGTTCTCCACCAGATTGCGCAGCCAAATAGTGACGTCGGGGTGATACAGCGCGTCGATGATGGCGTCTTCGACCACGCCGCGATAGGAGCTGCGCCACGCCTCGATAAAAACGGTCGCGAGTTGATCTGCGTCGTCGGATCGCGCGACGCGCACGATGAGTTCGTTGGACGTCACGGGTGCGGCACCCCACGTGCGGGGCCGCTGCAGACCGGTTTGGAATCGGTAGCGATCGCCGCGGTACAGCGATCGCACAAACTCGGTGGGCTGTCCACTGGTGTCAAGCGTGCGCCGCGACAGCATTAAGAGGGGCATGCCGGGCTGGCACTTGAGGAGTCCGGCCTCGCGGCCCTCCGCGACGACCGCCTCAATCGTCTCTTCCGCCGAGGCCAGCTCGACGCCGTAGTTGGTCGCGAGGAGTTGGTAGAGCGACGCGTTGTCCCCGAGAGACGCCGTGATGCCGTCGAATCGATCGGCGTTGAGGTACACGACCTCGATCGCGATCGGCTCGCCGTCGGCCAGGCGAAGTCGCTCGATGCGCAGGACTTCCGCCTTGGACGAGAGGTCCAACTGCGCACCAACGTCGAGTCCGGCGGGGATGCGCCGCACGTCGATCAGCTTGGAGCTCGGCGAGATGCCGCGCTCCTTCATCCCCTCGGTGTGGCTCGTGAGTTCAAGGCGCTGGTCGATCTTGGGGCGAGCGACGAAGGTGCCCTTGCCTTGGCGACGAAAGATTCGCTGTTCGATCTCGAGTTGTCCGAGCGCCTGGCGCACGGTTGCGCGCGAGACCCCGTAGGTCGTGCAGAGCTCGCGTTCGGTGGGCATCGCGGTACCCGCGGGCAGTCCCTCGATGGCGAGCAGGAGTGCGTCGTGGACGCTTTGGTACTTCGGACTGCTGATGGCAGTCTCTCCAAGTACACCTGGTTCTTCAATCACGACACTCTCCACAAGGGACATTGCACCTGATTCGGTGGATTTGGCTCAATCTACCAATATCGATTGGTCCGGTCAATTGATACATCCAGTATTCGAAAGTTCCCTGATTTTCCATGTGGCGTTCCTACTCGTACCGTACAACATAGAACAAGTGGTGACTTGACTGGACCAAAGGTCGCCGATAGTGTCGCAATCAGGAAAGAACTTTGACTTCAATTTGAAGGGGAACAATGAAGCGAATAATTGGATTACGAGGCGCAGCCTCGGCACTGTTAGCGGTGAGCAGCGTGGGCCTGTTCTCGACCGCGATCGTGAGCTCGGGCTCATCGTCGGCGGCGAGTTCGACGTTCGTGGTTGGCTCCGTGAGCAGCGTGCAGAAAATTGACCCAGACGTGGTCACGAACTTCCTCGACTTCGAGGCACTCGGACTGATCTACCAGACGCTCGTACAAGAGAACGCGAAGCTGCAGATCGTGCCCGACCTCGCGACGAGTTGGGCCTTCTCCAACGGCAACAAGACGCTGACGCTGCAACTACGTCAGAACGTCAAGTTCGACGACGGCTCGACGATGACCTCGGCGGACGTGGTGGCGTCGCTTAACCGCGCCGAGGCGACCGCAACGGCCGACCCGTCCGCGTCCTTCATCGGCTCGGTGACGAACATTGCCGCGTCGGGAGCGAACACGGTCGTGCTGACGATGAGTCACCCCGACGTGTCGGTCTTGGAAGGTCTCGCCACGGTCAACATGGCGATCATGCCCGCCGCGGCGATCACCGCGGGCACCATCGCGACCCAACCCGATGGCACCGGACCCTTCGCGTTTGGTGCGTGGGTACCCAACACGTCATTCACGATGACCGCCAACGCGAACTACTGGGGTGGCAAGCCGGCTCTGTCGAGCGTCGAACTTGAGACGATTCCGACGGAGCAGTCCATTGCCGCCGCGCTTGAGGCCGGGACCATTCAGATGGGCCTGCTCAACGAGCCGACTGTCGTGAACACGCTGCCCAAGACGTACCCGGTGCAAAAGGTCCTCGACCTCTCGTACCGCGCGTTGCAGCTCCAGGACAAGCACGGGATCCTCGCGAACAAGAACGCTCGCCTGGCAATCGCCTGTGCGACGAACCGTAAGCAGATCCTCCAGGACGCTGTCTTCGGCGAAGGCAAGGTTGTCGGACCGGTGCCGCTCGGACCGTACGCGACGAGCCCCGTCTCGTCGGTCTGCCCCACGACGAACGACAAGTTGGCCAAGATGTACCTGAAGAAGGCGGGCAAGTCCAAGGGCTTTACGTTCGATGCGATCACGTCCACGGACCTCGACTCGACCAGTGCGGCCCAGGCCGTGGCGATGCAGAGCGAGTTGGCTAAGGTCGGCATCAAGATGAACATCACGAACCTTGCCTCCAACGCCTACATCCAGGACTGGCTGAAGGGCAAGTTCCAAGCCGCCTTTGCTGAGAACGGAGCCGACCCGGACCCGTACGTCATGTACGGTCGCTACTTCGGTGCCGGTGCCACTCTCGGGGTTCCCGCGGGCTACAGCAACAAGACGCTGCAGCAGGAACTACTGGCGGGTGACGAGAACTCGACAGCCGCCGGTCAAAAGGCCGACTGGCAGTCGCTCAATAACACGCTGACCGGCAACGCCGTGTGGATCTGGCTCTTCGACGCCAACGACTTCGCGGCCCTGTCGCCGTCGGTCAAGGGATTCACGTTGTCGCCAGTGAACACGACGCAGCTCTCGAGCTTGGCTAACACGAGCCTCTCCTAGGCGTCATTAAGACTTACTGAGAGTCCGCCGCACGATGCGCTTCTTTTTAGCCATCGTGCGGCGGATTCTTTCGATGTTGGTCACGCTGCTGGGCGTGTCGATCATCGTCTTCATCATCCTGCGACTCTTACCGGGTAACGCCGTCACGGCCGCGCTGGGCGTGAGCATCGGCCTGCTCACCAAGGGCCAGGTGGCCGCGCTCAACCACTACTACGGCGTAGGCCAGCCCGCCTTCCAGCAGTACTGGTCGTGGCTGCACGCTCTGTTCACCGGGAACCTCGGCATCTCGCTCGTCTCTCGTGAGCCGGTCTCAACGCTGATCGGTACCGCGCTGCCGGTGACCCTGGAGCTGGCGTTCTTCGCGATGGTGCTGGGCATTGTGATCGGCGTGGGCTTTGGCATGTGGAGCGCACTGCACCCAGGTCGTTGGCAAGACGACGTCGGTCAGGTCATCTCGGTCATCGGACTCGCCATTCCGACCTTCATCCTCGGTACGGTGCTCGTGGTCTACATGTCCTCCAAGTTCCACTACTTCCCGTCATCGCTGCCCTTCGCCGGACTGTTCACCAATCCGTGGCTCAACTTTCAACAGATCATCATTCCCGCCTTCGTGCTGAGCCTGGGGATCGCGGCGGCGATCCTGCGCACGACTCGGGCCGCCGTTCTCGAGGTGTCCAACCTCAACTTCGCGCGAACGGCCCTCGGCAAGGGCGTCTCGCGCCAGGCGTTCATCTGGCGCCACCTCTTTCTCAACGCCCTCACGGCCGTCACGACGATGAGCGGCATTCAACTCGGCTACCTGCTCGGGGGAACCGTCATCATCGAGCAGATCTTCATCCTGCCCGGCATGGGTCGACTGCTCATCACGTCCATCGACAATCGCGACTTTCCCGTCGTGCAGAGCGAAGTGCTGATCTTCGCCGCCGGCTTCGTCATTGTGAACATGCTGGTGGACATCCTCTACAACGTGATCGACCCTCGCACGAGGCCGCGATGACCATCGAACTCACCGAGCCCGTACCGCAGAATCCGGTGGCGGAAGAAGAGACGGTCACCCGGCGCGGTGGCTGGATACGCGCCACGTGGCGCAGCCGCAACGGGCGCATCGGCATGATCGTCGTCGCGCTGGTGGTGATTGGCGCGATTTGCGGGATCGCCGGGTGGACGCCGTATCCGCCCGACGCCCAGAACCCCAACACGGTGCTCAAGGGAGTCTCGTGGGCGCACCTCATGGGCACCGACCAGTTCGGACGTGACGTCTTTTCCGGAGCCCTCCAGGGGCTCGGCGTCTCGCTGGAGATCGCGGCCCTGGCGGTGGCGATCTCCGGGGTAATCGGTTCGCTGGGCGGCATCGCCGCGGGATTTTTGGGCAAGTGGACGTCGGCGTCCATCATGCGAGTCACCGACATGATGTTTGCGATTCCCACCGTGATCTTTGCGCTCGCGATCGTGACCGCCCTCGGGCCGAGCATTCTCGACAGCGCGATCGCGATCGGCGTGGGATGGGTACCGATCTACGTGCGAGTCGTGCGCACACCGGTGCTGTCCTTGCGCGAGTCCGACTTCGTGCGGGCGGGCAAGGTACTGGGATACTCGAGGACTCGACTGCTCTTTCACCACATCTTGCCCAACGTGACCGGGGTCATCGCGGTGCAGACCAGCCTCGCGCTCGCCTGGGCGATTCTCGCCGAAGCGAGTCTGAGCTTCCTCGGACTCGGGCCGCCCCCGCCCACCCAATCGCTGGGTGAGATGGTGAGCAACTCGAGCAGTCTGGCCGCCATTGCGTGGTGGACCCTGGTCGGGCCGTCGCTCGTGATCGTGATCGCGGTCATCGGTTTTAACTTTCTCGGAGATGGTCTGCGCGACGCGTCGGACCCACGTACACGCACGAGGTCGGGATGAAGGTCATTGGAATGATTTCGGGCACGTCGTTCGACGCGATCGAGGCGGTCGCGCTGAATATCTCGCTCGCCGATCACCTGCTCACCGCCGAACTACTCGCTCATCACTCGGTCGAGTACTCGAGCGACCTGCACCGTCGTATCGACGCCGTGTTGCCCGGGCACACGACCACGATCGAAGAGGTCTGCCAACTGGATACGTTGATCGGTCAGAACTTCGCCGAAGTGGCGGGTGAACTCGCCGATGAGGTCTTCGCCGGCGAAGCCGACGTCGTGTGCTCCCACGGCCAGACCGTCTTTCACTGGGTGGGGGGCGGTCACGCGCTCGGCACGCTGCAGTTGGGACAGGGCGCGTGGATCGCGGAACGAACGGGGGCCACGATCGTCGAGGACGTGCGCATTCGCGACATCGCCGCGGGTGGTCACGGCGCGCCACTGGCGAGCCTCTTGGACGTCTTGTTGTTGGGCGTGCACCCGGTGGTCGTGCGCGGCTCGCTCAACCTCGGCGGCATCTCCAACATGACCGTCGTGGGGCCAGAGATGGATCCCATCGCCTTTGACATCGGCTCGGCGAACGCGCTCATGGACGCGGCCGTGGGCTGGCTCACCGAAGGTCGCGAGACGTTCGACCGCGATGGCGTTCGTGCGGCGCGTGGTTCGGTCGACCGC
>DATHNV010000226.1:0-9263 GCA_035485615.1 Acidimicrobiales bacterium | reverse complement strand
TGCGTATCGCGGACGCGCTCGGCTCACCGGAGGCACTAGACGGGCCCGCACCGATTCTGATTCTCCAGACGTACTCGACGGAGGTGCTGGCCGTCGTCGCCGACCGACTTCATCAGTCGGGTGAGGTGACGATCCTTCATCACCTCGGTCTGGTCGACGAAGAGATCCTGAACGTACCGACCAAAGACCTCACGAGATTTCATCGTGCCGATCATCTGACCTCACTGTGGGTGAACGAGATGCGAGACACCGGCCAGGCGATGAATGAGTTGTGGCGTCTCATTGAGCGCCTGCGCCTCGAGTGCCCGTGGGACCAAGAGCAGACGCACGCATCGCTCACGAACCACTTGCTGGAAGAGGCCTACGAGGCCATTGACGCGCTCGAAGTTATGGCACGTATGTCCGAGCGCGGCGAGCGAGACGAAGCAGTTGTCTTCCACGCGGAAGAAGAGCTCGGTGACCTTCTGGCCCAGGTACTTCACCATGCGGTGATCGGCGCCGAGGACGACGAGTTTGATCTGACCTCGATTGCCGATCACCTACGCGACAAGCTCATCTACCGTCACCCGCACATTTTTGGCGACGTGACGGCCGAGAGTGCCGACGAGGTTGCTCAGCGCTGGGAGGTCCTCAAGCGCTCCGAAAAAGGTCGCACGAGCGTGACCGATGGCGTCGAGTGGAATCTGCCGGCCCTCACCTTGTACACCAAACTTCTTCGCAAGGCCGCCGCCGTCGACCTCACCATGGAGGCCGGTGATGCCGCGCGAGGTCGCGCGCTCGCCGCCCTCGAGAGTCTGGCGTTTGACGACCACGCCGCCAGCGACACGAGTTCCACCTCACCCACTCTCTCGCCGTGGGGCGACGTGATCGTCGCCATCGTGAGCGCGGCGCGCTACGCCGGGGTTGACCTCGAAGGGGTGCTACGCGAACGCGCGCTCGCGTTGCGCGACGTCATTCGCGAGAGCGAAGCGCAAAAACCCGTCGATTAACGTTGCTGTCGACACTGAGGAGACCCGCATGAGTGCGATTGAAGTTGTCCTGGGCCGCCAGATTCTTGACTCGCGGGGCAACCCCACGGTCGAAGCCGAGGTGCACCTCGAGTCGGGTGCGGTGGGACGCGCCGTGTCACCGTCGGGTGCCTCGACGGGAATTCACGAAGCCGTCGAACTGCGTGACGGGGGAGCGGAGTGGAACGGCAAGGGCGTGACGACGGCCGTGGGCTACGTGAACGGCGAGATCAACGACGCCCTCGAAGGCTACGACGCCGAGGATCAGCGCTCGGTGGACTACGCGATGATCGACCTCGACGGCACCGCCAACAAGGCCCGCCTGGGCGCCAACGCCATCCTGGCGGTCTCGCTGGCCACGGCGAAAGCCGCCGCGCTCGAGAGCGACCTGCCCTTGTTTCAGTACCTCGGTGGTGTCAACGCGCACGTCCTGCCGGTGCCGATGATGAATGTCATCAACGGCGGCGCACACGCCAAGAACACCATCGACTTTCAAGAGTTCATGGTGATGCCCATCGGTGCGGCATCCTTCAGCGAAGCGCTGCGCTGGGGTACCGAGACCTACCACGCGCTCAAGGGCATCTTCGATAAGCGCGGCCTCTCGACGGCAGTCGGCGACGAAGGTGGCTTCGCGCCGGACCTACCCAACGCCGAGGCGGCGATCCAGGCGCTGCTCGACGCCATCGAAGCGGCGGGTCGCGTACCAGGTACCGAGATCGCCATCGCGATGGACCCGGCCACGAGTGAGTTGTATCGCGACGGCGCCTACCACTTAGACGGTGAGGGCCGCGTACTCTCGAGCGGCGAGCTCGTGGACTACTGGGCGGATCTGTGTAGCCGCTATCCCATCGTTTCTCTCGAAGACGGGATGGCCGAAGAGGACTGGGACGGGTGGGCCGCCCTCACCGCGCGCCTGGGCGACACGATTCAAATCGTGGGTGACGACATCTTCGTCACCAATCCCGAACTCTTGGAAAAAGGAATCGATCGCGGCGTGGCCAACTCGATTTTGGTGAAGTTGAACCAGATCGGCACGCTCACCGAGACGTTAGACACCGTGCGACTGGCGAACATTCATCGTTATAGCTGTGTGATCTCGCACCGTTCGGGCGAAACCGAGGACACGACCATCAGCGACGTGGCTGTTGCGACGAACGCCGGACAGATAAAAACCGGTGCGCCGGCCCGTAGCGATCGCGTGGCGAAGTACAATCAACTGTTGAGAATTGAAGAACAGCTCGGAGACTCCGCCCGTTTCCTCGGTGCGACGTCTTTGTCGGGAGCGTCAGGTGTCAGCAACTCATAGCGTCGATCGATCGCATCGCAATCACTGGATGCTGCCCCTGGCGATCGTGGTCGCGGCCGTCATGTTGGTGGGCTGGTTCCCCGCGAAGGCCCTCTGGCACCAGCAGGCCCAACTGAACACCACGTTGAACGAGATCCACGCCGTCCAGCGTCAAGAGGCGCTGCTCACCAACGAGTCCAAAACCGTGGACACCAAGGCGGCCGCCACGCAACTAGCCCGCGCGCAGTACCAGCTGGTCAACCCCGGTCAAAGTCTGATCCAAGTGCTTCCCGGCGACTCCTCCGGTCAGGTGTCGGCCAACTCCGCGGACCCGGGTTTCCAGCCGCTCGTGTCGCCGACGTCCGCCACCGAGCCCGGTACCACAACGACGCCGGCGTCGACCTCGACCTCAACGTCGCGTCATCGCTCGAACGGATTCCTCTCGCGTTTGGTGCACACGTTCGAGTTCTGGCGTTGACCTTTCGCGACGCCACGTCGGACGATCAACAACTCGTAGAAACTCTCGTCGGCCGGCCGCTCGGTGGTCGATTCGCCGTGGTCGTGCGAACGCGAGACGGCCGACCCGTGGTGATCGAAAACGAACCGCACCTGCGAGACGGCACGCCGATGCCCACCCTGTACTGGCTGGTCGATCCGGAGATTCACTCTGCGGTGAGCACCCTCGAGAGCAGTGGCGGAGTGCACCGTTTCGAAGAGCTCGTGGACGAGGTCGATCTACAGCGAGCGCACGACGACTACGCGCGTCGGCGCGACGCCGCGATCGTGCGCCGTGACCTCGTATCACCCAGCGGGGGAGTGGGGGGCACACGGCGGGGAGTGAAGTGTCTACACGCGCATCTCGCCAACTATCTGGTGAGCGCCAATGATCCCGTGGGCCAGTTGGTGGCGAGTTCTGTGAACATCGGTGTGGTGGCGGTGGAGGTGGTACGTGAGTGAGGTGGTAGCGGCCTTTGACTGCGGGAGCAACTCGACGCGTCTGTTGATCGCCAACGACGAGGGAACCACGCTCGTGCGCGCGATGAACATCACACGCCTGAGCCAAGGCGTGGATGCATCCGGCGCCTTGTTGCCCGAGGCGATGGAACGAACGTTCTCGGTCTTGGGCGACTACCGCGCCGCGTGCGACCTCGATGGCGTGACGCGAGGACGCCTCGTGGCGACGTCGGCCGTACGTGATGCGAGCAACGGTGCAGTGTTTCTTCGCCGCGCCCACGAGATCGCCCGGGTTCCCGCGGGCGTGCTGGCGGGCAGCGAGGAAGCGGCGTTGTCCTACGCCGGAGCGACCAAGGATCTCGCACCGCTGGATATACCGACGATGATCGTGGACGTCGGCGGCGGCTCCACCGAGCTGGCGGCGGAACTCGAGGGACGGCTGGTCAGCTATTCGATGCAGCTGGGCTGTGTGCGTATTACCGAACGAGCCCTCGGCCGCGGCGTCGTAACGCCCGCGAGCGACGACGCGGCGCGCACCATGATCGACGAAGAAATCGCGCGAGCGTTCGCGGCGCGACCCGAGTTTGAGGCCTTGGTGGGTCACGTTCGACTCGTGGGCCTGGCGGGGACCGTGGCGACCCTGGCCCAGATGGACGCGGGTCTCCTGCACTACGACCGCGATCTCGTGCACCACCGCGTGCTGTCGCTTGAGACCGTGGAGTGGTGGCAGGACCTGCTCTCGAGTGAATCGCCCGCCGAGCGTTTGGCTCATCCGGGCATGGTGGTGGGCCGCGAAGACGTGTTGCCGGCCGGTCTCTACGTACTGGACGCCGTGATGCGTCGCCTGGGCGTCAGCGAACTATTAAGTTCCGAAAACGACATCCTTGATGGGATTGTGGGGTCGCTGCTCAGCGCCTGAGATTGCGTGCGCTGCGGTGACCTGTAACGATGGGAAAGTGAGAAGCCGCTCATGGTGACGACGCGTAGCGCGATCTTCTCGCCCATTACGTTGCACGGGCGGCGCATCGTGCTGCGCACGATGAACGAGCAGGACTACGAAGCCTGGCACGAGGTTCGGATCCGTAATCACGACTGGCTGCTCAAATGGGAGCCGCGATCCGCCCACGCCTCGCACCTGTCCGAAGACCGGCGCAGTTTCGTGAGCCGTTGTGCGATACGAGAGCGCGAACGCCAGATCGGTACGGGCTTTGGCTTCGGCATCTTCGTCGACGGCCGCTTCGTGGGCGAGATCACTTTGTCGTCCATTCAGCGAGGACCGCTGCAGTCGGCCTTCATCGGGTACTGGATCGACCAGGCGGCGGCGGGCCAAGGTCTCATGCCCGAAGCGGTGGTGGCGATGCTGCAGTATGCCTTTGAGTCGTTGCGACTCCATCGCGTCGAGGTCAATATCATTCCGCGCAACCACCCGTCACGTCGCGTCGTGGAGAAACTCGGACTGCGTTGTGAGGGTGTCTCTGAGCGCTACCTCGAGATCGATGGCGCCTGGGAGGATCACGCGCGCTACGCCATCACGTCCGAGGAGTGGGGCGATCGCGCACCCGAACTCGTGACGGGCTGGTTACTGCCCGACCACCGCTAGATCGCTTCGTAACTGCGTCCGCGCAGTTCGGCCACGTTCGTCGTGCGCAACTGGCCCCCCAGGACCTTGGCGACGCCCAAGCCACCGGGGCCGCCGTTACGACCCACCACTAACAGCGCATTCTCGCTTCCCCGGGCGAGGACGAGTCCTTGGAGACGGGCCTCGCGCGCGACGGGCGCGATCTCGTCGACGCGAACCTCGGGCGAGAGTTCGACGGCCACGTTTTCGTAGTGCGTCGTGCGAATTCCCCGAATGTCGCGCAGCATGACGAGCGCGTCGTGGACCGGGCGCACCGACGATCCCGGCACGTCCTGCCAGGTCACCAGCAACGGCGTGACACTCAGACCGAGCAAGTCAGCGAGATAGAACAGCTCCACGTCAAAGGCGAATCGGTCCACCATGGCGAGGGAGGCGAGGAGTCGAGCCGCCCCCAGTTCGAAGCCCTTGCATCCGCACTGGGTGTCGCGCTGCGCGGTGCGGGTGTAGTGATGCACGAAGTGGTGAAACACCGTGCCCGCGACCGTGCGCAGCGGCGAACCGTACGCGATGCGACCCTTGATCGCGCGCGTGCCGGGAACGAATGCACTTGTACGCAGCGCCGTCGTGAAGAGCGTGAACTGGCTGGGGTCGATCGCCATATCGGCGTCGGCCGTGATGACGTAGGTGCCCCGAGCAAGTCCCATGCCCAGTCGCAGGGCTGCACCCTTGCCGAGGTTCGTCGGTTGCTGGAGAAAGAGTGCATGCTCCAGGTGTCCGTAGACCTCGTGCGCGCGGCGCAACGTATCGTCGCTGGAACCGTCGTCGACGACAATCACCTCGACGCGGGACGCACCGAGTTCATCCAGAGTCGGCGCAAGGCGATCGAATCCGGCCTGGAGTCGCGCGCTCTCGTTAAAGGCCGGAATGACAATAGTGAGATCGATCATGCTTAGGGTCGCGCGGCTCCGATAAAGCCGGCGGAAAAGAAGGGCGCGTATCCGACGTCGGTGCCGGTATAGGGGGCGGCAATGATGGTGTCAACGCCATAGGGGCCCGAACCGACGTACATCACGACGTGGTCAACCTCGTTGTCGCCGTCGAGGTTGAAGTAGAACAGCAGGTCACCGGGCTGTAAGTCGGTCGGCACGACGTGGAGCATGGCGGGGTACTGCGTCTCGGTCGTGCGGGGGATCTTGATGCCCGCCTGGGCCCAGGCCCACTGGACCAGTCCGGAGCAGTCGAATCCGACCCCGGGGGTCTCGCCGCCCCAGACGTAGGGCACCCCGATCTCTCTCTCGGCGGCCTTGACCGCAGCCAGTCCCTGGGCGGTGCCGGCAACTTCGGCGATCGTGACCGACGACTCGGCCTGCTGCTCGGCTTGGATCACCTGGTTGGCCGCGGCCTGGCCACCGACGGCGGACGCGGCGGTGACCGCCTGCTCTTCGCCCGCCGTGTTTTTGGCCTTCGCGGCCTGAACTCCTACCTGGATCTCGTAGTTGATGATCTGGACGCGGTACTGGGCGGTGACATTAGCCAACTCGACCGAGGTCTGATTCTCGAGCGCCACATTGGCGGCGAGCTGCTCTTGCATCGCGTCGGTCTGTTGTTGCGCCTTGGCGCGCTGACTGTTCACCCGGGCGCGTTGGGCCGCCACCTTGGCGACGGTGCGTTCGAGGGAGGCCTTTTCTCGTTGCAACTTCGCCTCGAGCGCGTCAAGGTTGCCGATGACCTGATCCTGGTAGATCTTCTCGGCGTCGCCGCGATTCACGTTCTGATTGAACAGAGAGTTGATCTGGGTCTCCGAGGCCCCCAGGACAAAGGCCCGCACCACCGCTACCACGACCTTCTGCTTGGTGACCGCAACCTGGGCGCGCTTCTTTGATTCTTTGACTTTGAGGGTGGCGATGTTGGCGTCCAGGGTCGTGATGTTGCCGTTGATCGAAGCCAGGTTGGCTTGGTCGGCGTCGTACTCGTTCGCCGAGATCTCGCTGCGCTTTTCCTGACGCGCGAGTGCGGCCGACAAGTCGGCCATGGCCTTTTGGGTTTGCGTAATACTGCGAGCGCCCGCCGGGCTCGGCACGACCACCCACAGGCCGCTCAGCGCGGCTACCAGGAGGAGCGAAAGATTACGAGTCGTGCTCCGACGACGCACGCGCAACATATCAATCAAGCCTAGTTAGCGCATCCAAAAAATCCGGTCGTTTCGGCGAAATCGTAACAATGCATTAGCGTTGGCACACCACATTGTCGCGTGGGGGCGTAGCCCAATTGGCAGAGGCAGGGCGCTTAAACCGCCTCCAGTGAGGGTTCGAGTCCCTCCGCCCCCACGCAGTGTGAGCAGTCTTCAATATTTAGTAGCGTTGAAGGGTGGCGAAAAGCAATTCTGGCAAGTGGGTGAGCCGCGTCGGCTCGGCTGGCGGCGGCAAGACGTACCAAAAATCGCGTCCGGCGAACTACTACGGAGCCCTGTTCGTCATCGTCGTTTTGGGACTCGCATTGACCGCATTCTCGCGCTACGAGTACGACCACCCCACCAAGAAGGCCGTGGCTCCGGTGGTCGCTCCGGCCATTGGTTCGGTCCAGTACGCCGCGCTCGCCGTTGACGACTGTGGCACGCCGTTGCCCTATCTGCAAACCGACACGAGCTACAAGGGCGGTGGATTCCTCGTCGGTGGCGACAACGTCATTCGTCTGACCCCCCTCACGGCCGCCGACGCGGGCCACAACGCGAACCTCGCGACCTTCGCCAAGGAGTACGCCGGTCTCAAGCTGACGTCGAGCGAGTTGGCGGTGCCCAAGGCGGATGGCGTCGCTAACCCCAAGACCACCTTTAAGAACGGCGACGTGTGTGCGGCGGGCACCAAGTACGCGGGCAAGCCCGGCAAGGTCGTCTACGCGTACTGGACGACGCTCGGCCAAGTAAAGCCGACGCTGACTACCAATCCCGCCAAGATCCACTTCGTCAAGGACCTGCGAGTGACCCTGGCCTTTGTGCCCGCGGGCGTGACCCCCATCGCCCCCGCAGAGGTCTCGGAACAGGAGATGGTCAAGGACGCCACCACGCCCACGACCACCACCACGACCACTGCCCCGACCACGACCACGACCGTGCCGTTGACCACCACGACCGCCCCGACAACGACGACGACCAAGGGCTGATACTTGCAGGCGGTCATTCTCGTCGGTGGCCAGGGCACGCGACTGCGGCCGTTAACGTACGAGACGCCCAAGCAGATGTTGCCCCTGGTGGGCGTGCCGATGATCGAGTGCGTGCTCGAAGCTCTGGGTCGCCACGGCGTGACCGACGCGGTCCTGTCGCTTGGCTACCTGCCTGACCGGTTCATTGAGGCGTATCCGGCAAATCTGATCTCGGGTGTGCGGGTGACCTACGCCGTCGAACCCGAGCCCCTCGACACCGCGGGAGCCATCCGCTTCGCCGCCGACTTCGCCGGGGTGGACGACACCTTCGTCGTCGTGAACGGCGATGTCCTCACCGACCTTGACGTGACGGCGCTCCTGACGTTTCATCGCGAACACGACGCGGAAGCGACGATCGCGCTGCACCCCGTGGAGGACCCTTCGCACTTTGGCGTCGTGCCCACGACCGACGACGGTCAAGTGATCGCCTTCGTCGAAAAGCCGCCGCGCGATGAGGCACCCACCAACCTGATCAACGCGGGTACCTACGTCTTTGAGTTGCGTGCGCTCGAGCGCATCGCCACCGACCGTCGCGTGAGCGTGGAGCGCGAGACGTTTCCCGCGCTGGCCGCTGCGGGCACGCTCTTTGCGATGGCCGATCACGCGTATTGGCTCGACACCGGTACGCCGAGTCTCTACTTGCAGGCGAACGTCGATGTCCTCAAGGGTCGCAACTCACAACACGATTTTGTCGGCGTGGTGGACGGATCCTGGCGTGCGCTCTCGGCGACCATCGACCCCTCGGCCAAACTCACCAACTCGGTCGTCGACCGCGGTTGCGTAGTGGCGGCAGACGTCGTGCTCGAAGAGTGCGTCCTGCTGCCCGGAGCGGTGGTGCAGAGCGGGTCCGAGATTCGCTCGTCGATCATTGGGCCCGAAGCAGTGATCGGGTCGGGATCGCAGTTGGGTCCGACCTGCGTAGTCGGAGCCAAGGAGCACGTGGCACCCGACTCCCACCTCTTTGGCGACGTTCGTCTTGGCGGTGTGTAGCTCTCTTTAGCGGAAGAGGTCGTCGTTCTTCGAGCGCACGATGTTCTCGCTCACCGAGCCAGGACCAAAGAAGGATGGGTCGAGTCCTCGTACCAACGCAAAGGGTGTGGCCGCAGACTTGTGCAAGACGAGGTTGGCGGCGCCGGCAATCTCGTCGGCGATCGCCACCTCGGTTGCTTCCAGCAGGCGTCCCGTCGCATCGTGAGTGCCGCGAAGGTCCAGCACGGGGCGCAGTCCGGCCGAGCCGAGC
>DATHNV010000225.1:0-7602 GCA_035485615.1 Acidimicrobiales bacterium | reverse complement strand
CTACTACGACGCGCGCGGCGATGACGCGCGAGTAGCCCTCGTACTGGCCAAGACCGCCGCGCTCTCCTATGGCGCTCAGGTGGCCACCTACGTGCGCGCCCTGGACGTGGCTCTAAACGAGTCGGGCCGTGTGCGAGCGCTGCGAGTGCGCGACGAGATCTCGGGCGGGGAGTTCGATATCGCGACGCTCTCGGTCGTGAACGCCACGGGCGTGTGGGCCGACGAGGTGTTCACGATGGCCGAGCACCGTACCTCTCATCGCATCACTCCGGCCAAGGGCGTGCACGTCAGCGTCTCGTCCTCTCGACTACCAGCCGACGTGGCGGCCGTATTCAACGTGCCGAACGATCGACGCAGTGTCTTCGTCGTGCCCTTCGCCGACGCGCCCTACACCTACGTCGGCACGACCGACACTGCCTACGAGGGCTCGCTGGACGAACCGCTGTGCTCACCGGCCGACGTGGACTACTTGCTCAGTGCGGTCAATGCGTCCACCTCGTCCGATCTCGGCGCGGGCGACGTGACGGGCGTGTGGGCCGGTCTTCGTCCGCTCCTCGCACCCGAATCGGGACAGAGCCTCAGTGAACGCACCGCTGACTTGTCACGACGACATCGCGTGAGCGACTCGCGCGACGGCGTCGTGCATATCACCGGCGGTAAGTGGACGACGTACCGCCAGATGGCCCAGGACGCCGTGGACGCGCTCGCGCCGTACGTCTCTCCCCTCGGGCGCGTGCGCACGAAGTCACTCGCGCTGTTCGGTGTAGGCGAGTGGCGACCCTCCAACGATCTCGAGACGCACCTGTATCGGCGCTTCGGCGAACAGGCGCAAGATGTCTTGGCGCTCATCGACGACGACCCCTCGCTCGCCAGTGCGCCCCTCGCCCATCTGCCCTACCTCGCGGCCGAGTTCGTCTACAGCGCACGTCACGAAATGGTGTCGTCGCTTATCGATCTGCTCACGCGGCGAACGCGCGCCCACCTGCAGAACGCCAAGACCACCGCCCAGGGAGCCGAGTCGGTGGCGCGACTGGTCGCGCCGATTCTTGGTTGGAGCGACGACGACATTCGTCGTGAAGTCGGCGCGTATTTGAAGCTCGCGAACGTCGAGTTCGCCGCCGCCGGGCTGCAACTCGCGTGAGCGAACCCACGATGCCCAACGCCTACCCCGTCGATCTCGACGCGCCCGAAGCCCTCACGTCCGCCCTCGTCGAAGAGCTGTCAAAGGCCGGGCTCACGGTTGACACGTCGACGATCGAGCGCGCGAACCACGCTCGAGACTGGTGGCCCCGACTGATCCCGGAGGTGGCGGGCGGTCGCGTCGAGAACTGGCCCGGGGCAGTCGTCATGGCCACGAGCACGCTCGACGTCCAGGCAGCTCTGCGCATCGCCGCAGCTCACCGCCTTGGCGTCACGGCCCAGGGCGGTCGCTCGAGCGTGGTCGGCGGAGCGGTTCCCACCCCAGGAGGTCTCGCCCTCGACGTCACCGGCATGAATCAGATACTCGACCTCGATGAGATCTCGGGCACGGTCCGCGTCGAGGTGGGTATCTTCGGGCCTGATCTCGAGGAGTATCTCAACGCACGCGGCTGGACAATCGGGCACTTTCCCCAGTCCTTCGACCTCGCCACTGTGGGTGGGTGGATTGCGAGCCGCGGGGCAGGCCAACTCTCCAATCGCTACGGCACCATCGACGATCTCGTGCGCGGCCTCACGGTGGTCCTTGCCAGTGGCGACGTCGTGCATCTGGGAGGGCGAGGTCCGCGCGAGGCGCTCGGACCCGAGCTCGCGCGGCTGTTCATCGGTTCCGAAGGCACCCTTGGCGTCATCACCGAGGCGACTCTCCTGGTGCGTCGACGCCCCCACTACGACCAGCGTCGGGCATACTCCTTTTCCACCTTCGCCGAGGGTCTGGAGGCGTGTCGACGCATTCTCCAGCGGGGTGCGCGCCCCGCGGTCCTGCGCCTCTACGACGAGTCGGAGTCGGCACGACACTTCGATCTGAGCGACTGCGCGCTGATTGTGCTCGACGAGGGCGACGCGCACCTGGTGGATGCGACGCTCGCCGTGGTGGATGAGGAGTGCGTCTCCGCCGAACCTCGCGAGTCGGCGCTCGTGGACCGATGGTTGGCGCGCCGTAACGACGTCGGTGCCCTCGCACCACTGTGGGAGCGCGGCGTCGTGGTCGACACGATCGAAGTCGCCGGTCCCTGGTCGATCTTGACCGAGCTCCATCAGAGAGTCTGCGACGTACTACGCGCACTCGACGGCATGTACGTCGCCTCGGTCCATCAGTCGCACGCGTACGACGACGGCGCGTGCCTCTACTTCACCTTCGCCGGACACTCCAGCGACCCCGACGCCTTCTACCGGCGCGCGTGGGACGCGGCGATGGACGAGGTGCTGGGCCTCGGTGGAGCGATCAGTCACCACCACGGTGTGGGGCGCAACCGTGCGCGCTTTGTCGAGCGTGCGCTGGGCGACGCCCTTGGTCTCTTGGTCGATCTCAAGAACGTGCTCGATCCCGAGGGCATCATGAATCCCGGCGTCCTCGGACTCGGCGGCGACCCGTGGTGAGAGCACTCGCCATCGACGTCGGTTCGTCGTCACTGCGTACCGCGTTGGTCAATGAGAGTGGTGAGGTAAGCCACGTCCACCAACGTCCCCTGCTCGTGGCGAGTCCTCAGCCGGGTGAGGTCGAATTGGATCCCACGGAGATCGTGACGACCGCCCTCGAGTTGGCGACACTGACGCTGGCCGATGGCGGTGGCTGCGATGTCGTGGGGATCACCAACCAGCGTGCGACGACCGTCGTCTTCGATCCTCGCACCAACGCGCCGGTCGGACCGGCGCTCAGTTGGCAGGACCTGCGCACCGTGATTGACTGCCTCGTGCTCCAAGGCCAGGGGCTGGCCCTCGCGCCTAATCAGTCCGCCATCAAGATCAAGTGGCTCGTGGATCAGTCCGGTCGGAACGCGCGCGATTTGCGGTTCGCGACATTAGAGACGTGGCTCGCCTGGCACTTAAGCGAGGGCGAGGCCTACGTCTCTGATCGCTCGAACGCCTGCGTCAGCGGTCTCGTCGACACGAACGTGGCGCGATGGGATGACCGTACGCTCGACCTGCTCGGACTTGAGGGTGTCGGACTGCCGGTTCTCGTCGACACGATCGGCCCGGCTGGGCACCGCGCGGGCGTTGCCAGGTTCGCCCCCGTTGAGCGCCTTAGTGGGCGACCAACCCGCGTCGCTCTTTGGCCAGTCGTGCGGAATATCTCAGGCGAAGATCACGTTCGGCACGGGCGGCATCCTCGACATGATGCATCCCGCCAGCGCGCCGCACTCGTTGGGGCGCAACTCGTCGGGTTGCTATCCCATGGTGATGCGCAGCCACCACGGTGCGATCACGTGGGGCGTCGAGGGCATCATCTTTAGCGCCGGATCGTGCGTGAAGTGGTTGGTCGATCTCGGGATCATTCCTGACGTCGCCGCCAGCGGCGACCTCGCGGCATCGGTCGAGTCCAGCGAGGGCGTCGACTTCGTGCCGGCCTTCGCGGGCCTCGGCACTCCGTGGTGGGACTTTGGTGCTCGGGGTGGCTTTTTCGGGCTCACGCGTGGATCGAGTAGCGCACATCTAGCCCGCGCCGTCCTCGAGGGTGTAGCCCAGCGCGGGGCGGACCTGATCGACGCCGCCGAAGTCGACGTGGGGTCAGCGATCAGCGAAGTCCGCGTCGATGGTGGAATGAGTGCGAACCGATTCTTCGTCCAACGCCTCGCCGACTTTTCCGGGCGCGAGGTGACGGTCTCCTCGGAGCGTGAAGCAACCACACGCGGCGCGGGACTCATGGCTCTCGTGGGTGAGGGTCACCTGACGATCGACGAGGTGGAGGCCCTGTGGTCCCCGGGATTCGTCGCTGCCCCCTCGCTCGACGAAGCAGTCCGCGAGTCACTGCGATCGTGCTGGCGCGAGAGTGTCGAGCGGGCGGCGCGAACGATTCCCGAACTGTCGGCGGTGTCGTTCTAACTAGCCCACGGCGTGCGCGACAGCGCGTCATCGATCGTCGTGATCTCATCGAGGAGCACCTTCGATGTCGCGAGGCCCCGCGGGTTACTGAGGGCGAGAATGCCGGTCACCAGTCCGTTTCGCGCGTACAGCGCCAACCACTTGAGTTCCTCGTCACTGCCCGACACGCGCACGACCTCGTCCTGCGCGTGCGGATGTCCGAGCATCTGAATCTTCTTGCCGTACTGGTCAGACCAGAAGTACGGCACGGCGGGCTCGACCGCTTCACCCATCCAGTGATGCGCGAGATGCCAGGCGTGATCGGCCGCGACTTGCCAGTGCTCGACGCGGATGTGCTCGCGCTCGTTGCCCCCGCGGTACGCAAAGCGCGCCACGTCCCCGATCGCGGCCACCTGAGGAGCTGCTTGGAGGTTTTCATCGACGTGCACGCCCTCATCGAGGTGAAGTCCCGAGTCGTCGAGCCACGCGAGGTCGAGAGCGGAGCCCACGGCCGCGAGCACCGCTCCCACCTCGAGCGCCGGACCTTCGTCGAACTCGACGTAGAAGCGCTGATCGGCCGAGAGGACGTCACGAATGTGCTGGTGCGTGCGCAGTTCGATGTCCGCGGCGGGCGCCAGGCGCGCGAGCCAGTCCGACGCCTCCTCACCGACCACCCCGACCAGCGGGCGCTCGGCCGCTTCGAGAACCACGGGTCGCAGACCCCGGGCCGCGAGTGACGTCGCGACTTCAGCCCCCACAAATCCCCCGCCAATGACGGCAACGGCCGCACCCGGTTCGAGTCGCGAGATCCTCTCGTTGAGCTGCGTGACGTCATCGGCCGTGCGCAACGTGGGCAACGCTCCGCTGCCGGCAAAGCTCAGCCGTCGTGCCCGCGTGCCGGTCGCCACGACGACGTGGGTGCCCGAGAGCATCGTTCCGTCGTCGAGCTCGACCCGTCGCGCGTCCGCGTCGAGTCTCACGGCGCGCCGTCCGAGGAGTAACTCGACATCGGCCAACCCGAGTTTGCTCGGCGTAGCCAGAGTCGCCTTGTCGAGAGTCCACTTGCCCGAGAGGATCTGCTTGGATAGCGGCGGTCGGTCGTAGGGGGCGCGGGACTCGTCCCCCACCATGGTCACGGCCCCCCGAAAGCCCAGTTGACGCAGGATCTCGGCGAAGCGCCAGCCCGCCAGGCCGGCGCCCACGACGACGACGTGGTCGTCGTGGTTCAGTGGGCTCACGACGAGCCGAAGATCGTGAGCCACTGCTCACGAGTCGCCGGCGCAAAGACGCGGTTGCGTGCGCGAACCGCGCCCAGCGAGAGCGAGGCCTCGGGTGAGTACTTGTGTCCGGGAAAGACTTGAGTCTCATCGGCCATCGGCGCCAGTCGTTCGGTCAACGTGCGATACATCTCTTCGGCGTCGCCGCCCGGAAAGTCCGTTCGCCCACAGCCGTCCACAAAGAGAGTGTCACCGCTGAGCAGTCGACCGTCCACCAGCACGCACTGACTACCGGGAGTGTGACCCGGGGTGTGGACCAACGTGAGGTCGATCTCCCCGACGCGTACCTGGTCGCCGTTTTCGTGGGCCACGAGCGCGCGGGGTTTGATATCAGTCTGCTCGGTGATCCACCAGACCTCCTCGGCCTGCACGTGCACGGGAACATCGCAGAGTTCGAGCAGTTCGGCGACGCCCGCGACGCGCTGATTGCCGATGAAGGTGCCCCCGATGTGATCGGGGTGATAGTGCGTGGCGATGACGCCCACCAGGGTCATGCCGTCCTCGGCGAGGGCGTCGAGCAGTTCTTGGGGACGGTAGGCCGGGTCAACCAAGACCGCCTCACCGCTTCGTCGATCGCCGATCGCGTACGTGAAGTTGCGCATCGACAGCGCCACGGCATCGCCCACCGCAAAGTCGGTGCCCGAGAGAAACTGACGGAAGTACAGATGCTCGTTCATTCGTCCTCAACGATGCGGCTAATACGGGGCGTCAACTCGTCCACCTTTGCCTTGGTTTGGGCCAGTCGCTCCTCGAGGGCTTCGATGATCGTGGTGGCCCGCTCGAGCTTGGCGAAGAGCTCATCGACCGAGACCTCACCCTCATCGAACGACGCGACAATGGCGTTGAGCTCATCGGCCGCCTCGTTCCACTCATTGACGCTCATGTCTCCTCTTTCGTCGTCACGTGTGCGCCCAAGGTGCCGTCACTGACTCGAACCCGGACATCGTCGCCGACCCCGATGTCCCCCAGAGACTTTACGACCACGCCCCGGGCGTTCGTGACTACCGACCAACCCTGAGCGAGGCGACGCGACGGGTCGTAGGCGACCAGCAGCTGGCGATTCGCTTGGAGCATGAGTTCGGCTGAGCGCACGACGCCACGACTCTGGACCAGCAGGCGATCTCGGGTCGTGGCCAAGTGCCGTTCTTCGGCGCGCAGACGGTCGCGCACCGCGAACATCATGGTGCGACGTCGCTCGGCGACGTAGGTTGAGGCCTCATCCAGCACGTCGCGTGAGTAGTCGAGCAGTCGCCGCGAGGGCTCCTGGACGTTGGCCTCGTACCAGCGCGCCACGATGCCGACTACCTCTTCGCCCAACTTGGTGGGAGTGATCGCGTGCGTATGAGCCACGAGGTCGGCGACCGACTCGTCTCCCGTGTGGCCGATCCCGGTAAACACGGGCGTCGTACAGTTCGCGATCGCCCGGGCCACTCGCTCGTCGTCAAACGACGCGAGGTCGCCTTTGGACCCGCCGCCGCGCACCACGCAGATGATGTCGACGCCGTGTTGGTCAAGTAGCCCGATTGCCCCCGCGATCTGCAGTGGCGCTCCCTCTCCCTGGACCAGTGTCTTGACCAGGGTGACGTCAAAGCTGAAGGGCGAGTTCAGTAGCTGACCGGTGAAGTCGTTGTATCCCTCGGTACCGGGGCTCGCCACCAGCCCGACGCGCAGGGGCACCGCCGAGAGCACCGTGTGCTTGTTCTTGTCGACCAGGCCCTCGCTGAGCAGCCGGGCGATGAGCTCTTGGCGGCGGCGAGCGACGTCGCCCAAGAGGCCTTCGACGTCGACGTCGGTGATGGTAAAGCCGATTCTGCCCTGAGGGGCGTACAGGTCGACGTAGCCATAAACGTTCACGACCATCCCGGCCTGCAGGACCACGCCTTCGGCCGCGAGGCGCTTCTTTAACGGGCCCCAAGGCGTCGCCCAGCAGTGGGCGTTGAGCACGGGTCGCTTGGTGTCGCTGTGGGTGCCCGCGTCCACCATGTCGAGGTAGACGTGGCCCTTTTCGTAGACCTTGGCGATCTCGCCGCGCACCCAGCGAGGCCGACGGCGCCCAAATCCCTCTTCGAGGTGGGTCGTCAAGAGTTGATAGAACTGGGCGACTTCGAGGACCTCGTCCGCCATCTCGACGTCCATCGCCATGGTGCGAGGCTACCGCGCGCCTTGTAACACGATTGTCGCTTGTCGCCGGTGGGGCCAACGTGCCAGAATTGCTGCGGATGGTGAGTCGACTGGGTGGTCGCACCGGGCTAACGCTCGGTGAGGAAAGTCGGGGCTCCACAGGGCAGGGTGCTCACGAAACGTGAGTCGCGGCGACGTGCAGGAA
>DATHNV010000224.1:0-5951 GCA_035485615.1 Acidimicrobiales bacterium | reverse complement strand
GAGGGGAGTAGCGAGGCGTTTGCCTCGATCGGCGGTGCCAACGTGCAGCGAACCCAGCCAGCGTGGTTCTTTCACAAGGTGCCCGAACCGGCGACGACGAAGAACCGGGTGCACGTCGATCTCATCGATCCCGGTGAGAACCGGGTGGCGCGTCTGGTGGACTTAGGTGCGCGCGTGATCGAAGAACACGACATTGGCGTGCACAGCTGGACGGTCATGGAAGATCCCGAGGGCCACGTGTTTTGCGTGGCGGCCAAGGTGTACGAGGGCTGAGCGGGCTGCCCAGCCTGGGATCAAGCAGACCGCATCTCGTTGTCGTGATCACTACCCGCGTGTCCCAACGGGACATTTGACACTATTTAGGCGCTCCATGCCCAACGAGTATGGCTAGGTCACTTAGAGCCAATCAATCTCTCATTATCTAAGGGCAAGGAGAAGTAGCCATGAAGGCTCTCGTCTACAAAGGCCCCGGTCAGAAGAGTTGGGAAGACGTGCCCAACCCGGTGATTCAGCGTCCCACGGACGTCATCGTCAAAATGATCGCTACGACCATCTGCGGGACCGACCTGCACATCCTCAAGGGCGACGTGCCCGAAGTGCAAGCCGGCCGCATCCTCGGGCACGAAGGAATCGGAGAGATCACCGAAGTCGGTGCGGGCGTGACGCAACTGTCAGTGGGTGATCGCGTCATCTTGTCGTGCGTCAGCTCGTGCGGGCGCTGCTCGAACTGTCGTCAGGGTCTCTACAGCCACTGTCTTGACCCGGAGGGCCAAGCGGGGATTGGGTGGATCTTGGGGTACATGATCGACGGCACGCAGGCGGAGTACGTGCGTGTTCCCTTTGCGGAGAACTCGGTCTACCCGATGCCCGAAACCCTCAGCGACGCAGAAGGAATACTGCTCTCGGACATTCTTCCCACCGGATTTGAGATTGGTGTGGAGTACGGCCACGTCCGCCCCGGCGACGTCGTGGCCGTTATCGGCTCCGGTCCGGTAGGCCTGGCCGCGGTCACGACGGCTCGCCTCTACGGTCCCTCCAAGATCATCGCCGTCGATCTCGATGATGCACGGCTGAAGCGAGCGTCAGACTTTGGGGCGAGTGACGCGGTGAACTCGGGGGACGCGGACTGGAAGGAACAGATTCTCGCCCTGACGGATGGCGCAGGGGTCGATGTCGCCATTGAGGCGGTCGGGATTCCCGCGACGTTCACCATGGCCACCCAGATTGTGCGACCCGGCGGACACGTGGCGAATATCGGCGTCCACGGCAAGTCCGTTGACCTGGCGCTCAATGAGCTCTGGATTCGCAACATCGACATCTCGATGGGACTCGTCAACACGAACACCCTGGGTATGTTGCTCAAACTCGTCACCGAGGGGCGACTCCCGGTGGAGGCTTTCGTCACCCACGAGTACTCCTTTGTTCAGATCCTGCAGGCCTACGACGTGTTTGCCAACGCGTCGAAGTTCGACGCCCTGAAGATACTGATCCACTAGAAGCGAACAATTGGCTGATTTCTCGGCCAGACGGTAGACTTCTTCGTCCCACACCCGTGGGAACTCAGTTGAACCCTGCTCTGTTTTCCGCAGAGCCCGATGCATTCGGACCAGAGGGAAAGGAAAAAGGCCATGAGGCCCTATGAATCAATGATCGTGTTCGACACGACCGTCGACGCGCAGTCGATCCAGATCGCTCTGGACCGCGCGCTCGAAACCATCCGTGCCAACGGAGGAACCCCCGGCAACATCGACCGTTGGGGCAAGCGTCCGTTGGCGTACGAGATCAACAAGCGCAAAGAGGGGTACTACGTCCTCGTGGAGTTCAGTGGTGAGTCGTCGACGGTTGACGAACTCGACCGTATTCTGACCCTCTCGGACGAAGTCCTGCGCTTCAAGATCCTCAAGCGTCACGTGCGACCGACCGCCTCCGCCGTAAGTGCGCAGGCCTAAGTTCAGACGCGTAGCGCTAAGGAGACACCATGCCCGATAACACCATCACCGTCGCCGGCAACATCACCCGCGACCCCGAGCTCAAGTTCTTGAACTCCGGACAGGCCGCCGTACGCCTGTCGATCGCGGTCAATCGCCGTTGGCAGAATCGCCAGACCCAGGAGTGGGAAGAGCGCGTGTCGTACTTCGAGGTCGCCGGGTACGGCGCCCTCGCCGAGAACGCGGCGAACTCCCTCACCAAGGGCACCCGGGTCATCGTCTCGGGTCGCCTGGAGCAGCGCAGCTGGGAGACCGAGAACGGCGAGAAGCGCTCGATTGTCGAGATCAACGCCGACGAGATCGCCCCGTCCCTGCGATTCGCCACCGCCGTGGTGACCCGCACCCCGCGGGCCGAGGGTTCGAACTTTTCGTCGCCCGATCGTCCCGCCCCGCGTACCAACGCACCGAGCAGTACCAGTTACGAATTTGATGAGGAGCCCTTCTAGTGCCACGTATTAATAACCCCAAGCCGCCCAAGCGCGCGCCCAAGATCGACATCCGTCGCGGGGCGAAGAAGAAGCCCTGCGCGTTCTGTCAGCACGGCGTCGATCGCGTGGACTACAAGGACCTGGCCCAGTTGCGTAAGTACATCTCGGACCGCGGCAAGATTCGCGGCCGCAAGGTCTCGGGCAACTGCCAACAGCACCAGCGCGACGTGAGCGGGGCCATCAAGACCGCGCGCGAGTTGGCGCTTTTGCCCTACACCCAGCGCACCGTGACCGAGCGTCGTGGTGGTCGGGGTCGTGACGGAGGACGTGACGATCGTGGTCCCCGCGGTCCGCGTCCCAGCCGCGACAACGCAGAAGCCACGCCCGTCGCGCGCCCCGAGGCGGAGGGTGATCTCGTCGAGGACGCCAGTGTCGCCGCCGAGGTCCTCGTGCCCGCCGCCGAGGAGACGAGCGAATGAAGGTCTTGCTCCGAAGTGACGTGCGCGGTCTCGGCCGACGCGGGGACATCGTGGACGTGAAGAACGGCTACGCCCGCAACTTTTTGTTGCCGTCGGGAGCGGCGCTACCCGCGAGCGACTCCAGTGAAAGCCAAGCCACCCTTATGCGCAAGGCGCGCGACATCCTGGACGCCAAGAGCCGCGAAGCGGCCGAGGCGCAGAAGGCCCTGATCGAAAAAGAGACGGTCACGATCGCCGCGCGCGCCGGAGCGAACGGACGACTGTTCGGTTCGATCACCGAGTCCGACATCGTCAATGCGTTGCGCTCCGCGACGGGCATCTCGCTCGATCGCCACGCAATCACTCTTGGCGAGCATCTGAAAGAAGTCGGTGCCGCATCGGCTAGCGCCACGCTCTTTGACGGCGTCGAAGCGACGATATCCATCGAGGTCGTGGCTAAGTAGTTTTTCAGGATTTGATCATGCGAGTCGCCGGGGAGGAAATCCCCGGCGACAGTGCTTTCAACAGTCCAAACCCATGTCACAGACCGTTGCGAGACTATGGCGCGTGTCGGTCGTACCTTTCTACACAGGCTTTCCCCAGTGTGCCCTTCGCCAATCCTCAACATGCCCGTCTTGTTACCTGCAGCCCATGTCGACAAGCGTTGAAGTCTTATGACGCAGATTGACATCGAACGCCCGCGATCCGCGTCGGGCGGGCGCGTTCCACCGAGCGTCATCGAGGCCGAAGAGTCATTGATTGGGGCGATGTTGCTCTCACCCGAGGCGGTGAGCGTCGCCTACGAGACCGTCCAGGTCGAGGACTTCTACCGCCCGCTGCACGGCCAGATCTTCGGTGCGATCATTGCGCTTGCCCACGCGGGCGAGCCCGTGGACTACGTGACGGTCCAGGCCAAGCTCCAAGAGCGCGGCGCCGTGGCGGTCGAACTGGCGGTGCTGTCCGCCCTGCAGCTCAACACTCCGTCGGCTGCCAACGCGTTGCACTACGCCGAACTGGTCCGAGAAAAGGCTCAACAGCGCCGACTCATTGCGGTGGCCGGAGAGATCGTCGACGACGCCTACGTCGCGACCGATGACGTGGTCGGGCTCATTGACGAAGCCGAGCGCAAGATCAATGCCATCGCCGACGACCGCAAGGTCGATTCGGTCTCCCCGTTGCAGCGACTGCTGCTCAACGAAGCCGACATTCTCGAGTTGCGAGGCGAGACGCGCGGACAGTTCAACGGCCTCGAGACGGGCTACCGCTCGCTCGACGGCATCCTTCAAGGTCTACAGAAGAGCTCGATGACCATCGTGGGTGCGCGTCCGGCAACCGGTAAGACCGCCTTTGCGCTGGGCATCTTGATTCACGTGGGCGCCGTAGTGAATCGACCTGCGCTGTTCTTCTCCCTCGAGATGAGCCGCCAGGAGTTGGCCGAACGCATCCTGGCCTCCACCGCACGCATCGACTCCTCCAAGTTACGCACCGGTGACCTCTCGGAGGCCGACTGGAACCGCGCTCACGACGCCTTCGGGTACCTGCAGTCTGCCAAGGTCTTCATCGACGACAACCCGGCGCTCACGATCATGGACGTGCGCGCTCGCGCGCGGCGCATCAAGCAACAAAACGGCGACCTCGGCGTGATCATCATCGACTATCTCCAACTCATGTCGAGTCGCGGTCGCGCGGAGAACCGTCAGGTCGAGGTCTCTGAGATGAGCCGTTCGCTCAAGATCCTCGCGCGTGAGTTGGAGTGCCCGGTCGTCGCGCTGAGTCAGCTCTCGCGGAAACTTGAAGAACGCGCCGACAAGCGCCCGATGATGTCGGACTTGCGAGAGTCGGGCTCGCTGGAACAGGACGCCGACGTCGTGTTGTTCCTCTATCGTCCCGAGATCTACGGCGAGGTCACCAACGACATGAAGGCGGACGCCGAGATCATCGTGGGCAAGAACCGCAATGGTCCCACGCGCACCGCGCACCTCACGTGGCGTGGCGAGTTCGCGCGATTCGACAACGTCGCCGACAACGGGGGCATCTAAGAGGTTCTAGAGATGGAACGGCGCGAGCATCGAGGGCGCGTGGGCGGCGGCTCCCAGGTACGAGAGCCCCAAAAGTGCTTCGGTGGTGCGCAACAGCGAGTAGTGGCTCAGTGCACTCGATACCCGTAGACCCCGGGGAACGGACGGAGCAATGACGTAGGTGGGCACGTGATTCGTCGCGGCGTTGTCGTTCTCGTCAAAGGTGATGAAGAGCACGAGGGAACCCGACTGATACTCCGGACTCGCGATGATCGACGGCACAATCTGCGAGAGCCATCGGTCGCCGATCGAGATCGGGCAACTGTGCATGTCGTCACAGATGTTGGGCGTGACGAAGGTGAACTTGGCGCTGAGGTCCAGTGGGAGACGCAAGGGGACGTCGTCGCGCGCACACGTCGGCAGCGACGTGTAGTACACGGCCGGATTGTGGCGAGCCGCGTACGAGCCGCTGGTGACCTTGTCGCAGTTTGAGGGCATCGACTGATCGAGTCCGCGCCAGTCGCCCGAGAGTTGAGAAAAGATGCTCGGGCCACTGAGTGGATGCACGTCGGGTTCGCCGTCGTCCGCGATGCCGTGGGTCGAGCCCGAGGTGAGAGCGACGTAGTTGGGCAGGCTCGGATGCGAGATCGCCAGATAGTTCGTGGCGAGCCCGCACCGATGAGACAGGGCGTTCAGATACGGTGCGCTCGGAGAACCGACGACCGAGTAACCCTCGTTCTCCAGGAGAATCCACACGACGTGGGTGTAGGTAGGAAACGCGGAGGAGACCCCGCACGGCTGGGTGGCCGAGATGGCGGGTGTGGCGTTCGCAGGTGCGACGGGCGCGAGGACGCTCATTGACACGAACACGACGCTCACGAGGAGTGATTTCCAGTTCATCCCTCCAGTCTGGAGGAGTAACTCCACGAAGAGAATTCACCCGGGCTCATCAGCCCGGGCGCTAGCCGTTCAGTCGCTGAGGCAACCCTGGGTGGAGACACTGCCGCTCGCGGGGGTGTTGGCGATATCGTGCTCGACCACGCTGAGAGGAATCGCGTA
>DATHNV010000223.1:0-13594 GCA_035485615.1 Acidimicrobiales bacterium | reverse complement strand
GGGCGCTCGACGCGACCGCCCAGGAACCGGGACCGCGCAGGGGCACGTCGGCGACCGCGAGCTCCGGACTGAGCTGACCGCTGACGACGTCGTTCGAGGCGTTCTCGGCGGAGCCGTTCGCGTTCGACTTGACGCTCGAATCGGTCCCGCTGGACGAGTTCGAGGCGCGATTGACGTTGGTCGGGGGCGGGTATGTCGTGATCGTCGTCGCGGCGAACGCCGGTCGACTGCGGGGCGTGGTCACTTTCGTCGTCGGTACGGTTGTCGTCGTCGTGGGGTGCGAAGGCTTCGCCGCGACGGGGGCCAGTGTCGTCGAGGTGGAAGTAGCGGTCGGCACCGTCGTCGTGCTCGAGGTGGCGTGGGTAGCCAGGTGGCGCGGTGGCGTCGAACTCGACGAGGCGGTCAAGGTGAAAACGAGGACCAAGAGAAGAACGGGGCTGGACCACATCACCCAGTGAGCGCTCTTGAGTGAGTGCGGCCGTCTCATAATCGTCCTTCGAGGGTAACGGCTCGTTGCATCGATAGTCGGGGCTCATTCACAACCTTTGATAACCGCTAGAGCAAAAAACGGATAGCGAAATATTGCAGTTCCGACTGCAGCGCAGCCGGTGTGCTGTGCTCGTCGGCGGCGAGTTCGCGAAGCGATCGACCCTCGAACACCCGGGCGTAGGTCAGTCGAGCGAGGCGCTCGTGCTCGCCACCGAGGCTGTGCAGGCGCGCGAGAAGTGGTGAGGCCTCGCTCGCCGCACGATCGACCGGCTCGTACGCCGAGACCGCGCGGCGGGCCTCTTTTTCTTTGAGCATCCAACGCCGCAGACGCCCTCGCAACGCGGACAGCAAGTCGGGTGCCGCGTAGGTGCGCGACTGTCCCGCCCAATCCACGAGCAGTTCACTGAGCAGAGAGATGGCGACCGACACCATCTCGCTCGGCTCGTCCACGACGCCCTCGCCAAATCGCAACTGCCGACTGACGCTCACCACGCCCGGCAGCAAGGTCTGGAGAAGTGCGCGATGGATGTCGGGATCGGTCGCTTCTTCGAGCAGCGCGCGGACGATCTCGGCGCGGTCCAGGACGCTGCGACCTCCGCGGGACTCGAGAAGACCGAGTAGGTCGCAGAGATCGTGCTCACCGGCGAGTCCCAGGTCGGGGTGGCGTTCGTCGAGGCGCCGCAGGGCGGCGCGCGCGCTGGGCCGCCGCCCGATCCAGCGCCACTCGGTGCGCATGTTGGTCAGGATGTCAAAGTGGTTGTTCATGGAACCCAGTAGAGGGATCTCCACGCACCGAGCAACGCCACTATTTCGTACCGGGTCGACGACATTTCTCATGACCTCATCGTGTACGTGAGCACACACATGACAGCGCACATAACGGAGTTCTAAGGTGGGCCGATGGACATCGAATCCTTTTACGAGCAAAACGAGGCGCGTCGCGAGAGTGCGGAGATCGAGTTCGGCAACGAGTGGACCGACGCGAACGACAATGAGTACGAACTGTCTTGGGTGGAGGCGACCGGCGAGCTCTACCTCATGGTCGAGCCCGATGCCCCGGTGACCGAAGATCTCTTTGGTGACTTCTACGTGGCCGGCGAAGTGGTGAGCGACCTCACGGTGGTCGTGATCGCCAAGATCGACTCGCAGGCGAATTTAGAGGATCAGCTGGCGGGCTGGGAGGACGCCATGTTGGACGACAACTCCCTCACGTGGTTGCACCAGCGCCTCGCGCAGGATACTTAGACGTAGGGCGTTTGAGAGTCGGCGATTCGACACAGCCGACGCAAAGTGTCGGTGAGATCGGGGATCGGCACGCGTTCGGCTTCATTGATCGCGGTCATGAGCGGATTCCAACTTCCGTCCATTGAGGTCGCCGCCGCCGCGTACGGGGTTCCCTTGAGCAGCTCACTCAATGCGCGAGCTTCGAGTACGTTGCGACGTGAGGTCGTGAGTCCCGGCCGTTGGCTCTGGCTTTCTATCGACAGTGCGTGCGTGACGTAGACACAACTGTGTCGAGCATCGGCGACCGCGCCACCTGATCCGCACGAGGCGAGCACGACGCTCGAAACCGCGAGTAGAGCGAGGAAGCTGCTGACTCGAGTTAGCCGAGCCACGAATCCGCGGACTGCAACAAAAAGTCGCTGACGCTACGTCCACGCTCGAAGATGTCGCACAGCGGATCCTCGCCCTTGGCTACTTGACTAAGCGAGATGGCCCGGCGCGCCACAATCGAGATGCGTCGTTCGCTGCTCTCGGTGGGCGAGTCGAAGGTGTCCGTGGCCGTCACTTCAAGGGGCATCTCGAGTCCTCCGATGGGAGCGAGATCGATGGCCAGACGCAACAGATCCGGACCCTGGGGCATCGGCGGCAGACTCCAGGTGAGTACCAGGGGAAAGTGGAACTCGTCGGGCGGATCGACCTCGTCGGGCAGTCCCAGCACGGCGTCTTCGAAGGCGAGCAACGTGCGCGGGTCGACGTCGAGTTCGATATGGAGATCGACCGGACCACCGCAACCGTCCTCGGGGTGCAGGTCGACTTCCCACGCCTGACGCAGGGAGTAGGTCTCGACGAAATGGCGCTCGTCGTGGACGTGAAAGCCGTGGGTAACTGCGTGGTCTTTGAGGTCGGCGACGAAGCCTGCGACATCGATAGCGGCCATTACCCTTCAGGCTAGTCGCGTACGCCACTAGCGTTGCTGCGTGTCACGTTCACTTTTCGAGCCTCTTCGCCAGTGCGCACAAGAGATTGGGATGGTCGTGACCGCGGGAGATCATGACGGGTATTCCGGCCTGCGACCGACTCAATATCACCTCGATGTCGAGGCGGACGCGATCGCGTTGCGCGTGTTACACGGTGCCGGATTTCGCGTCGTCAGCGAAGAGTCGGGTGTGACCGGCGAGGGTGAGTACACGGTCGTCCTCGACCCCATCGATGGCTCGACGAACTGCGATCACGGGGTGCCGTTCTTCGCGACCAGTCTCGCTGTTCTGCGTGAGAACGAACTAGTCGCCGCGCTCGTAGCGAATCAAGTGACGGGCGCTTTCTATGAGGCAGAAGTCGGCGGGGGAGCGACACGCAACGGCGAGAAAATAGCGGCGAGCGGGGAGCGAGAGTTGGGCGCGTCAATCGTGAGCTTCTCGGGGCTTCCCTCGCGCCATCTCGGCTGGGCACAGTACCGATCGCTCGGGGCCGCGAGTCTGGAGATCTGCCTGGTAGCCGATGGGTCGCTCGACGCGTTCAGCGTGGCGGCGCATTCGCGACTCCACCCATGGGACTACCTCGGCGGCTTACTGATCGCTACTGAGTCTGGAGCGGCAGTGGGAGAGTACGACAACGAATCACTCGTCACCGCAGAGCGCGTACGTCGACGCCCGTGCTTCGCGGCGACCTCAGAGCTGCTCACCCAACTGATTGGTGCCCAACCCTTCTAAGAGATCTCGCGGCGGGCCAGTAGGCTGGTCTACTCCGGGCGCTTAGCTCAGTTGGCTAGAGCAGCTGATTTACACTCAGCAGGTCGGGGGTTCGAGTCCCTCAGCGCCCACAAATTTTGGATCCTTGTCGATGACGTCGCCATTTACACTCGGGACGTGAACGAACCTCTTTTGAAGCAGTCGCGACTGCACGTCGACGCGCCAGGGGACATCTCGACGCGCACGATCGGCGACGCGTGGATCGAGATAGCCGCGAGAATCCTTGCCGAGGGACGCGACTCGATGTACGACGGATTGGCGATACGTGAACTGATTATGACCACACTGCACGTCAGCCATCCGCATAGTCGTGATCCCTTGATTGATCGACTCGCCGATCCCGAACGTATGCGGTGGATGCACGCGAATTTCACGGATCCCGCTCAGGTCGTCGAGTTAGGTGGCGCAGACAGTTACGCCACGCGGCTCTACAACTACGACCACCAAAGCATCAACCAGATTGAGTGGGTCATCGAAAAGTTGAAGCGGGATGTCTCGTCACGCAGCGCCACGATCACGACGTTTCAACCCCTCACCGACACGACCTACATACCGTGCATCAGTTTGCTCGACTTCTTCATTCAGGGCCGGAGTCTCGATCTGGTCGTCTACGCCCACAGCATCGACTTTGGAACGAAGGGATTCGCGAATCTCGTGGAGCTCGCGTTTGTACAGGAACACGTGGCGACCGAACTCGCGATGGAGATGGGGCACCTCACTCTCATCGTCAAATCTGCGCACATCTATAACACGGATCGAGCCGCGATGAACGACGTTCTCGCCTTAGCCAGCGACCAGAGGTAACGCGGACAGAGGTCACGACTGGGATGTTTGGACGCGCGAGCGCACCGTCGCGGCGCCCGGTCCGTCGAGTTCATCAATGTACGGGACGCGACCGGCCATGCTCATCACGAGTGCGAGAGTCGATCCGGTGACCAGTGGTCCAGAGCCGAATGTGAACGGCCCATCGTCGGCTCGCAGCTCCAGACCCTCAACGACAGTTCGGCTCCGAACCGCAAAGTTGCGACGCGCAAAAAAGTCGGCGACGGGCGTCAGGGCGTCAACGTCGGGAGTGCGAGGTAGCCCGAGCGGTTGTCGGATGTCTTGGGCGTGCACGATGACCTCACCGAGGTAGGCCGGTGTGTGTCCCGAGGGCGCGATGGAGCTGTCGAGGGTGGCGCGGAACTTGTCCAGCGTCTCGGCAGGCGTGCGGCCGCGATAGTCACTCAGGCGGCGCTGGTTGTGCACGTCAGGACGAAAACGCGCGCCGGCCATGCTGCGCAGCCAACGCCACTGATTGATACTGGCCGCCGCGGTGAGATGGGCGACGACTTCTTCCACGTCCCACTGGCCACAGAGGGAGGCGTGTCGCCACTGCTCGCCGGTGAGGCCCGTCAGGTCCGCCGCGAGCGCAGTGCGCTCTGCGTGCACCATTGCCCACAGGCGCTCGTCCTTCGTTTTCGCCACCGCAGCCCTCCCCGGTCAAGAACTTCTCGCGCCACGTCACTGTATTCGTGAGGTCACCGTGCCTAACTGGGGAAGGTCAAGGCCCCTTTGGGGGTGTACCAGTTCATTGCGTCAATCGTGAAACGGCCCGCGCGCACGGCCGGGTCAGACTCAGCGAGGCGACGCGCCTCACTGAGCGACCCGACTTGGTACAAGCAGACGCCCCGCCAGCTGTCGTCGGGCTGTTCGTCCAGAGGGCCGGCGACTCTCAAATACCCTGCGTCCTTCATCGCGGCGAAGTGACCAAGGTGCTGGCTTTGAATCAGGTCCTCGGTTGCCTCATCGAGAGCGGGTGCATCCGGCGCGCGGCGTAGAACGATCAACTCGTACACGTCGAATTCATCAGGTGGCTCGGCAGTGCGGGGCTCGTCCCCCTCAGCCATCGGCGAGCGCTTGGAGTTGTTCGAAGTGGCCCGAGAGATGAAGGTTCACGTGAGTCTGCAGCAAGGCGCCCAGGGGGACGGGGCGATCAACGACGACCGCACCATTGTCGATGAGTTTCACGGGAATCAGGACGTCGCGTTGGCCATCATCAAGCGCCGCGGCGACAGCGGACAGTTGACGCGCCGATCCGTCCAGCGCGTCAGCCAGTGCGCCGACTCCGCCACGTGACACGATGTACTCGCGAAGTTCGTCCTCTTCGACGTCGTCGCGGTTATCGAAGGCGGGGGTCCCGCCCGCGAGCACTTCGTTGACGAGCTCGGCCATATGGTCGGTCGCCCGAGCGATGTGCGCGCCGATGAGTTCTGCGCTCCATCCCTCCGCGGGCGTGGAGAACTGGCCATCGCGCAGCAGCGCCACGAAGGGCCCGTAGGGCTCGTAGAGAGAAAGGTCACTCATCGGTGATTGTCCTTTGGTTGTATCGGGACCCTGATTCTGACAACCGTTCTTGGCCCTGTCAACGCGCACTCCGTCGCCGCGCGAGCGTCCGGTAAGGTGCGGTGAATCCGTCAAAACATCAAGGAGCGCATTGTGCTGGGTGACAAGGAAGAACACTTCGTCGGCAAGGGGACTGACCTGTCGGCCTTGGCGTCGCACATCGAGGAGTACCTCAAGACCAACGGCTACACGGTCCAGTCCGCGCCGCCAAGTGAGGCGGGCAGCGTCATTCAGGCGCACAAGGGCGGATTCTGGCGAACCGCCGTGGCGGCCGATCGCGCCTTAACGATCACCATCCAAGGGAACTCGGCCGATTACACCGTTAAGTTCGGTATCGGCAAGTGGCTCGAACACCTGGGCGTTGCCGCCGTGGAGACGCTGTTGCTCAGTGAGATTTTCTTGGTCGTGGACGTGGCCGATTCGTTGTGGAGCCTGGAGGTCGAAGACAAACTCATCACCAACGTGAAGTCGTTTATCGGTTAGGCGGCACGTTCGCGGCTATTGAAATCCCGCGACGCCGTGGGGTTGGTACTTCTCTTCCAAGGTCGCGACCTCGTCGTCACTCAGCACTAAATCGACTGCGGCGACCGCGTCGCTGAGGTGTTCGGGCTTCGTGGCACCCACGATGGGACTGGCCACCGCGGGGTTCTTGAGGACCCAGGCGAGAGCAATCTGGGCGGGCGAGACGCCGCGTTGTTGGGCCAGTGCGAGCACGGCGTCGACGATGGGCTTGTCCGCGTCGCTCACAAGGGAACGTCCGAACTCGTCCTTCTCCGATCGGTTGGTCTGTGCGTCCCAGGGACGCGTGAGACGGCCGCGGGCGAGGGGGCTCCAGGGGATGGCACCCACACCCTGGTCGAGCAGCAATGGGAACATCTCGCGTTCTTCTTCGCGATAGAGCAGGTTGTAGTAGTCCTGCATGCTCACGAATCGCGTCCATCCGTTGAGGTCAGCGGTGTAGAGAGCTTGGGCGAACTGCCAGGCGTACATCGACGACGCGCCAATGTAGCGAGCCTTACCCGCTTTGACGACGTCGTGCAGCGCCTCCATCGTCTCGGCAATCGGCGTGTGGTAGTCCCACCGATGGATCTGATACAGGTCGACGTAGTCCGTGCCCAGCCGTCGCAGACTGTGGTCGATCTCACTCAAGATCGCCTTGCGCGAGAGACCTTGGCCGTTCGGACCAGGCCGCATGCGGCCGTTCACCTTGGTCGCGATGACGACCTCGTCACGCGACGTGAGAGACAGAAGTGTCGATCCGGTGATCTCTTCACTGCTGCCGGCAGAGTAGACGTTGGCGGTGTCGAAGAAGTTGATGCCGGCGTCGAGCGCCTGGCGGAAGAAAGGCTCGGCCGCGGCGCGATCGAGTGACCAGGGCTGGTTGCCTCGATCGGGCTCGCCATAGCTCATGCAGCCCAAGCAGATTCGTGATACCTCAAGTCCCGTGTCGCCCAGCCTGACGTACTCCATGGACATCCTCCTTGCTCGAACTGACGTGCGCCTTCCGTTCTAGTGCGCGCGAGTCACGGTTCGTTCGCGAGCGCCACGAGTCGACGAACGGAAACGTTGACGTGATAGGAACGTGACATCGCTCGCGCATTCGTCGACATTGAACCCGCTTCGGCGTGGGATGAGGTGTATTCCGCGCCGGGCGTCCCGCGAGCCGCGTACCGCAAAATCATCGACGTGCTCGACGACCTGGGGGCGGCGGACCTGCGCTCGAGCTTCGAGCAGCTGGCCGCCACCTTCACCGACCGCGGCGTGACGTTCGCCTTCGGTGGCGAAGAACGTCCCTTTCCCCTGGACCTCATTCCGCGGGTCATCGCGGCCGCCGAGTGGGAGCACCTGGCCGCGGGCGTGCGCCAGCGCGTGCTGGCCCTGGAGGCGTTCTTGGACGACGTCTACGGCGAAGGGAACTGCTTTTCCGACGGCGTGATGCCGAGGCGCCTCATTCTCACGAGTCAACATTTTCGCCGCGAAGCCGTGGGCATCATCAAGGAGCGTGGCGCTCGGATCACCGTGTCGGGGATCGACGTCGTGCGCGACGAGAGCGGACACTTGTGCGTTCTGGAGGACAACGTGCGGATCCCCTCGGGCGTGTCGTACGTGATCGAGAACCGTCGCGCGATGACCCAGAGCTTCCGCTCCTTGTTCTCGCGTTATCGCGTCCACCCCGTCGATGAGTACCCGAGCCGCCTGCTGAGCGCCCTGCGCCGAGCCGCGCCCGACGAGGTACGTGACCCCACGGTGGTCGTCCTCACGCCGGGCGTGCACAACGCGGCCTACTTCGAACACGTCTTGTTGGCGCGTCTGATGGGGGTGCAACTCGTCGAGGGCAGTGACCTGGTCGTCGTGGGCAACAACGTCTTCGTGCGGACGACCCAGGGCGAGCGGCCCGTTCACGTGATTTACCGGCGAGTGGACGATGAGTGGATCGATCCTCTTCACTTTCGTCCCGAATCGGTCGTCGGGGTCGCGGGACTCGTGAACGCCGCTCGGGCGAAGACGGTGACGCTGGCCAACGGCATCGGTAACGGCGTGGCGGATGACAAGTTGATCTACACGTACGTGCCGGAGCTCATTCGCTACTACCTCGGGGCCGAGCCCCTGCTCGACAACGTCGAGTCGTATCGCCTCGAAGACCCGGAGTGCCTCGGCGAAGTGACCAGTCACCTCGAGCGCTACGTGATCAAACCAGTGGACGGATCGGGCGGCAAGGGCATCGTCATTGGCCCCCAGAGCGATCCCGCGACCCTGCGCGCCCTGCGCAAAACTATTCTCGCCAACCCGCGTGGTTTCGTCGCCCAACGCCCCGTGGCGCTCTCCACCGTGACGACCTTCGTCGATGACCAGATGTCACCGCGCCACGTCGACCTGCGTCCCTTCGCCATCCACGACGGTGACGAGGTGTGGGTGCTACCGGGCGGACTCACGAGGGTTGCCCTGGGCGAAGGAGCGCTCGTCGTGAACTCGAGTCAGGGCGGCGGATCGAAGGACACGTGGGTCCTGGCGGACGTCGAACGTCCGGCGCGATCGGTCGCGGTGAACGTGGCCGCGCCGCTCGCCCACCTCGAGGGCGCGGAGCGACAGGCGGGTCCCCCGAGCGCTGGAGCGAACCAGTGACCCGGCCCATGCTTTCTCGCCTGGCCGAACTCATCTACTGGACCGGGCGCTACGTGGAGCGCGCCGACGACACGTCGCGCATCGTCGACGCCTACATCCATCGCATCGCGGAGGATCCCTTCGGGGACCCCGATCTCGCGTGTCGGTCGTTGTTCGCCATTCTGGGCATGGAGATTGACGAACCGGTGGTGAGTGAGTCCATGGTGCTCGAGCACCTCGTCTACGACCCGGTCAATCCCTCGGCGATCACGGGCAGTTTGCTCGCGGCCTACGAGAACGCCCGGCGAGCGCGTGAGGTGATCTCGTCGGAGATGTGGGTCTGTCTGAACGCCACGCGCAATGAGTTGCCCGCCGTGCGTCGTCGCGCGCGCCGCGTGGGAGCGGCCAACTACTTGGCCTACGTGCGCGAGCGCACCGCGCTCTTTGCCGGACTGGCCGACGCCACGATTAGTCACGACGAGACGTGGTGGTACTTGTTGCTGGGTCGGAGCTTGGAGCGCATCGACATGTCGGCGCGCCTGCTCGAAGGTCGCTTGCTCGCCGGGGACGACACACCCGATTGGCTGACGCTCTTGCGCGCCGCCGGAGCGATGGAGTCGTTCTTGCGCGCCTCGGTCCAAGTCGCGAGCCCCGAGGAGATCGCGTCCTTCCTCTTGCTCGATCGAGACTTTCCGCGCTCCGCCTACTACTCACTCGCGGTGGCCGATCGGTGCCTGGACGAACTCTCCAAGGTCGGCCCCTCGGACCGCGATGTGAACCAGGCGCGACTCACCATTCGACTCACCCAGACTCGCCTGGAGTACATGGATCCGAGTGCCGCGCTGCGCGAGCTCGCCGAGATCCTGGATCTACTCGAACAGACCAGCGCGGCCGCGAACGATCAGATCACCGAGCGCTACTTTCGCAACGTCGTAGCGATCAACTGGGCGAGCGGGCAGGGCACGTGAGCGACTCGATGCGCCTTCGTGTGCGCCACGTGACCGGCTTCTCCTACGACGGCGCGGCGGACTCGTCCTACAACGAAGTGCGCATGACGCCCTTGTCGCTGCCTCATCAGCGAGTCGAGATCTCCTCGCTGGTCATTACCCCCTACGCGTTGCAGTCGACGTACCGCGACTACTTCGACACCATTGTCACGACCTTTGACCTTCACGAAAGCCACGAGCGCTTGGAGGTCGTCGCGGACGCGACCGTCGAGACGTTGCGCGACGAGCTCGCCGACGAGACGGGTGGGTCGATCCTCCTCGACCCGTCGTGGAGCGATCAGTACGTGGAGTACCTCGCGCCGACCTCGCACACCATGTTGTCGCCCGGGGTGCTCGAGGAGTTTCGCCACTCGACGGGCTCGTCGCGCGACGTGAGGACCATCGTCGACGCCGCACTCAGCGTGGTGAGCGAGCGCCTCGAGTACGTGCGCGGCGCCACGCAAGTGACCTCGAGCGCCCAGGACGCGTGGGATGAAGGCATGGGCGTGTGCCAGGATCTCACCCACGTCATGCTGGCCCTCGTGCGTAGTGTCGGGGTGCCCGCTCGCTACGTCTCGGGTTACTTGCACCCCGATCCGAACGCGGCGGTGGGCGAGACGCTAGTGGGGGAGAGCCACGCGTGGGTCGAGTACTTCGCGGGGGCGTGGCGCGGTGTGGATCCCACGAACGAGGGCGACGTGGGGCTCGGTCACGTGACGGTCGCTCGGGGTCGCGAGTACGACGACGTGCCACCGCTCAAAGGCATCTACCACGGGGATCCCGCGCGTTCGCTCGGCGTCACCGTCGAGGTGACGCGTCTCAGCTAGCCAGGGGTCTCGTTGACACTCTCTAGTGTGTTCGGTGAACGCAAAGGAGTTGTCAATGGCTCGGCCCACGATTGTTGTCTGTGAGGGTGATCAGACCGGTCAGGAGCTCTTAGAAGAGTCGTTGCGGGTCTTCGATCCATCCGTGCTCGGCGCCGAGGTCGAACTGGTGCGATTCGATCTCTCGCTCGGGGCACGCGAGGCCACCGATAATGGCGTCGTTCGCGAGGCAGCCGTCGCGATGCGCGAAACCGGCCTCGGCCTCAAGGCGGCCACGGTGACCCCACCCGAACGCGGTGGCGTCGGATCGCCCAATCAGATCCTGCGACGGGGCATCGACGGCAAGGTCATTGTGCGCACTGGTCGGCGCATCCCGGGGGTGACTCCGATCGTCGCTTTGAGTTATCCCGTCGTCGTCGTGCGCATGGCGGTGGGAGATGCGTACGGCGCACTCGAGGGTCGTGACGGCGAGCCGGGGTCCCGCGCCGAAGAGGCGTGGCGCACCGAACGTATCGAGCGTTCGGTGTGTCAGTCGGTCGCCGAGTTCTCCTTTCGATCGGCCCGCTCCCTGGGCGGCCTCGTCTACGGCGGCCCGAAGTGGACGGTGTCGCCCACATACGAGGGCATGCTCAAAGAAGAGATGGACGCGGCGGCACAGCGCCACCCCGACGTGCCCTATCGGCCGATGCTGATCGATGCGGCCTACGCCGGTCTGATGACCGAGGGTTGGTCCAGTCCCGTCGTGATCCCCGCCCTCAATCGAGACGGCGACTGCCTTAGCGACCTGGTGCTGGCCATGTTCGGCTCCATCGCGGGGGCCGAGTCCGTGCTCTTATCCCTCGACGAGAACTTAGAGCCGACGGTGGCGATGGCCGAGGCGCCCCACGGCACCGCGCCCTCGCTCGAGGGAAAGAACGTGGCTAACCCGATGGCGATGCTGCTCGCGTGTGCCGCGGTGCTCGAACACGCGGGCTATCGCGGTCACCCGGACTGCGCCCTCGGCGCGGTAGCCATCCGTGAGGCGACGTTGTCCACCGCGCGAGACGGCATCCGCACTTTCGACCTCGGTGGTGACGCATCCACCAGCGACGTCGTGGACGAAGTCATACGTCGTGTGCGCGCCGATCGAAGGGACTAACTCGCCCCGCGTGCGTAACCGCGCGACTTAGTGTGGGGGCACCTCGCACTAAAGGAGTCCTCATGGACAATCGCCAGATCTTGCTCGCCGAACGTCCCCGCGGAGCACTGAGCGAGTCGGTCACCAAGCTCGTCTCAACCCCTCGGCCCGAGTGCGGCGAGGGAGAAGCGCTGATCAAGGTGGCGATGTTGAGCATCGACCCGACGATTCGAACCTGGATGGACGACGCGCCGGGCTACCTGCCACCGATTCAACTGGGCGACGTCATTCGAGGTAGCGGCGCGGGCGTCGTGGTTGAGTCGAAGAGCGATCACTACCACGTGGGCGACTTCGTCTTTGGCTTCACCGACTGGCAGGAGTGGGTGATCGCCGACAACGATCGCCGGTTCTCGCTCATCCCCTCGGGAATGGGCTTGGACCTGGCGACCGTGCTCAATGTGCTGGGCGTGACGGGTATCACTGGTTACTTTGGGATGACCGACGTCGGCCAGGTGAAAGACGGCGATGTCGTCGTGGTCTCGGGCGCGGCGGGGGCCACCGGATCGGTGGCCGGACAGATTGCGAAGTCCCGGGGCGCTCGGGTGATCGGAATTGCCGGAGGGCCCGAGAAGTGCGCCGAGGTCGTTGAGGCCTACGGCTTCGATGAGTGCCTCGACTACCGCGAGGGACACCTCGGGTCGCGACTGCGCGACGCCTGTCCGTCGGGCGTGGACCTGTACTTCGACAACGTGGGAGGAGAGATCCTCGACGCGGTGCTGACCAATCTCGCGATGCACGCGCGCATCGTGCTCTGTGGGGCGATCTCTCAGTACAACGTCGAGGGTCCGCGTCGGGGCATCGAAAACACCTCCATGCTCATCGTGCGGCGTGCGCGCATGGAGGGCTTCTTGGTCCTCGACTTCGAGAAGCGTTTCGCCGAGGCCCAGTTAGCTCTTGCCACGATGGTGCTCTCGGGTGAGTTGCAACACCACGAGCACGTCGTCGACGGACTCGAGCGCGCTCCCGAGGCGCTCGGCCTGCTCTTTAGCGGAGGTAACCACGGTAAGACGTTGGTCGCCGTAGACGAGACGTTGCGACTTGGCTGACTCGCTCGTCGCCATGGTGCGTCGAAACTGGCAGCCCGTGACGATCTCTCTCTTTTTGGTGGCACTGGTCGCGGGGTTCGCGCCCTTCGGAGCGGTCGCCTCGCTCGATAAGGTCGCCGGCTACTTCGGACACCACAGTTCAACTAAGACGCTCCAGAGCGTGGTGGGTCTGTCGGGCTCCCAGCTCGGTATTGGCCTCGCGATCTTGCGCTTCGCCTCACTCGGCGCGTTGCCCCTCGCCTCGTTGGCGGACCGCTGGGGACGGGTGAGCATGGTGCGGCGCACTCTGTTGGTGGGCCTGTTCATCACCGCGTGCGCCGCCCTCAGTCCCTCGTACTGGTTCTTTGTGGCCTGCTTCGCCTTGGCGCGCCCGCTGCTCACCTCAACCTCCACACTGGTCCAAGTCATCACCGTGGAACTCTCGACCACGCGCTCGCGCATCGATCGCCTCGTCATCGTCTCGGCCGGAGCGGGCGTGGGCGCGGGACTCGCGGCGATCATCTCGGGTCTGATCAAGGGACCCGACTCGTTTCGCTATCTGTTTGCGATCGCGCTTATTCCGATGTTGTTTCTTCGCCCGCTGCTGCGTCCGATCCCCGAACCCGAGTATCGG
>DATHNV010000222.1:0-4006 GCA_035485615.1 Acidimicrobiales bacterium | reverse complement strand
TGCAACAAATCTGGCGAACGCACCTCACCCTTGGTTCGGTGCTGGGACCGTTTGACGCGTGGCTGCTCTTGCGAGGATTGCGAACGTTGGATGTTCGAATGACGCGGCACAACGAAAATGGACTCGCGGTCGCCCGCTTTCTGTCGGATCACCCTGACGTCGAGCGGGTGTACTACCCGGGCTTGGTTTCACACCCCCAGCACGAACTCGCCGCGAGACAGATGTCGGGATTCAGTGGTCTCGTGTCGTTCGTGCCTCGCGGCGGCCCCGCACGCGCCGACCGAGTGCTGGACGCGTTGCGCCTCGTACCGCGAGCGGCGAGTCTCGGTTCGGTGCATTCGCTGGCGAATCGCCCGGCCGCCATGTGGAGTAACCGGCCGCCAGATCAAGTGCGAGAACCAGTGGATGATGCCCTCATCCGTCTTTCTCTGGGCATTGAGGCCAAAGAGGACCTGATAGCTGATCTCGCGCAAGCCCTTCAGGTCTGAGTCAGCTGGAACTGAGAATCTCAACGGTCGCGTCGACCGCGACGGGGCGCTTGTACCAGCGCTCGGGAGTGTCCTCGATGAAGGCGATCATGTTGGGGCGCCCTAGAAAAAATGTTTCGACTCGCGTCACGGTGACGACATCACCCGTGGAAGAGCGAACGACATCGCCCGCGCTCACTTCATCGGCTCGGACGGTTCTCCACGACTCAGACATGTATCGAATGATATTTCGACGCAGTCACGCCTCCGGCTCACCTGGCCGTACGGATCACGCTGAGCGCGTGGGCAACAACTGGTTGTTGGTAAATGAATGATCGAGTGCCAGAAAATCATCGAGCTGGGCCGAGGTGAGAGGGTGCGCGACGAAGTACCCCTGGGCGACGTCGACGCCGAGGCGCCTCACTGACTCCAGGTCGGTCGATGTCTCGACTCCTTCGGCGACCACGTTGAGGTGCAGTGCTCGAGCCAGTTCAATCATCGACGTGATCACGGCACCCGCTCGTTCATCGGTGGCGAGTGCTCGCACGAAGGACATATCGATTTTGAGTTCGTTGACCGGTAGTTCCAGCAGCTGGGACATCGAGGAATAGCCCACGCCAAAGTCGTCGATCGCGAGTCGGATTCCCAGGGCTCGCAGGTCGTCGATGCTCTGACGCGTGCGATCGAGGTCACCGCTCAAACTCGACTCGGTGACTTCCAGGGTCAGTCGGTCGGGCTGAACGCCACTCTCGCGCAGGACCCGACCGATGAAGTCGGGGAGCAGGCTGTCCACCAGGTCGAGGTGCGAAATATTGACGCTCATCTGTATTTGATGCCCCTCGCGATCCAGCCGAGCCGCTTCTCGAAGTGCCATGCGGATGACTTCGCGGGTGAGCAGGGGAATTAACCCGACGCGTTCGGCCAGAGGAACGAAGTCTCCCGGCAGCAAGAGCCCGCGGGTTGGATGTGGCCACCGCACCAGCGCTTCGACGCCTTGAACCTTGTTGGTGCGCAGGTCGCGCTTGGGTTGAAACAGGAGGTCCAGGCCGCCCGACTCGGTCGCGACACGAAGATCCGCGGTGAGGGCGAGTCGCTCACGGCTATTGACGTCGTGACTCGCTTGATAAATGCCCACACCGCTGCGGTGGAGCTTGGCCTGGTACATGGCCACGTCGGCGCTTCGCAGTAGCTCAGCCTGGGTGGCACCGTGCTCGGGGTAGATGGCGACACCGACGCTGACGCCCACCTGTACCAGCACGCCGTCGAGCGTGATGGGTTCGTCGAGGGCCCGTGCCAGTTCCCAGGCCAGCGCGTCGACCTCATCGTCGGGGTCGATCTCACAGGTCGCCGCAAACTCGTCCCCACCAATTCGCGAGATCACGCCTCGACCCTCGATGCAGTGAAGAAACCGCGCGCTCACGATCTTCAACAGCTCGTCGCCGCACGCGTGACCGAGGGAGTCATTGATCTCCTTGAATCCATCGAGGTCGATCAGGAACATCACAAGACGCCGCGACGAATCTCGCGACATGAGCCGAGTCTCGCCGTCCTCGAGAAAGGACCGGCGATTCTGGAGCCCGGTGAGTTCGTCGATGCGGGCGACTTGAAAGTTGTCCTTTTCCATGACACGCACTTCGTGCAGCGTCACGCCCATTCGCACAATCACGAGGCAGAGCGCGCCGATGGCCAACAGCGACGCCACGGGCGATGAGTGACGAAAGAGAGACACCGTGAGGACCACGACCGAGATCGACCCGAACACGATGGGCACCAACGTGATTCCCTCGGGCACCAAGGTCCTCTGGTTGCGTCGGGTGGCCCGGCGGTCTTCTCGGGGCCACGCCGCCAGTCCGAAAATGCACAAGGCGATGGTCCACGTCGCATCCAAAGGCGTGCCTTGAACGTACGTTCCGGCCGCTTGCTGATTCAAATAGACCGTGTCGCCGATGACAAAAGCGATCATCCCGAAAATGATGAGCGCCATCGACAGGTTCGGTCGATAGCGCATTGGAGCCAGGCCGGCGAAGAGGGCGACGAGCAGTACAAGGTCACAGATGGGATACGACATACCCACGATCACCTGCAGAGGATGGCCGCTGACTCGAAGGACGGAATCAAACCACAGCATCGCCGCTGCCGCGGCGATCGCGAGTCCCGTGACCGCCCCGTCGAGGCGGATACTGAGAATGCCGGTGCCGTACGATCGCTGGGTCATCATCACGATGCCGATCGCAAAACATGCGTAGGACAGCAGATAGGCCGCGTCGCTGGGTGCCGGACTCGGTATGGGTACCAGGTTTTGATCGTGGAACAGGTAGATGAGATTGCCTGCGTTGTAAAGGGCTACGCCTAATCCCAGGTACACCCAGGCTGCGCGCTGTCGCGAACGCCATGCGCGCAGTGCGATGGGTATGAGGGGAAGGATTCCCGCCGCGTTGCTGATCCAGCCATCCCAGTAGCCCGAGTAGCCGGATGGGGGCCGGTGCACGACGAAAGTCGAGAGGATATAGGCGACGGTGAGGATCACCACGGGAAGCTGCGTCCAAAACTGGCCCGGCTGTTCACGCGCGACGTGCAGCAGTTGAGAAGGGATGTTCCTCTGCGATGACCCATGTGACGCGAATCTGTCATGGCGTGCCACGCGCGAGTCGCCGTTCATGGGCGCGGCAATCGTCGAACCGATGTCACTCATCGTGCCGGTGTCTTGATTGACCACGACGCCCATACTCACCACCTGCCCTACCGGTTGCCCGAAGAGTCGCCGCACCCTATTGCGTCGGTGCTGACCAACCCTCCAGAATGAGTGCCGCTTTCTGAAACTCTCTACCAACGAGCCTCATTCACCTGCCTCATGCTGGTGACGCTGATGTATCAACATTCGCTCAAATCTGAGCAAAAGGACCTTGGAGTGGATTAATCGACGAGGACTGTCGCCTCCCACGTGGCGTCATTCGATCTCATTCAATCGGTGGCGACGCGGTCGTCATTCTCGTATATTTACGGTTCACGGCGCCGAGCCTCGCGCGTCGCAGACTTGGGTGGGAGTTCATCATGCGCATAGTGCGATGCCGTGGATGGGTGATCTTGGTGGCAGCGCTGTCGCTTGTTCTCGTGACGCCGGCCATCGCTGCGGCCGGAGGACCCGGTGGCGGAGGCTTCTCCTACGGCACCGGTGATAACTTCTCGGCGTTCTCGGGTGGGGGCTACAACCTTCACAGCGGGAACGACGGCGAGCGGGACGTAAATGTCTGCTCGACGCAGGTCGGTCCCAACACCGCGTACTGCGACGCCCGTGTCGTGACGGCTCCCTCGACACAGACCAACGCGACTGGCGGACCGGTCGGCACCATGACGTCGAGCTGCACCACCGGTGACCTCAATGCTCCAGCGGCCGCGGTGAGTGGCGGCAATGGAGGATACGACCCCTGTTATCTGCAGTCCGCCTACAACGTGGCCGCGGCGGCCGAGGGCAGTGGCGGCACGGGCCAGATCGTGGCGATCGTGGACTACTCGGTTGATCCCAACATCGCCGCGAATCT
>DATHNV010000221.1:0-5094 GCA_035485615.1 Acidimicrobiales bacterium | reverse complement strand
CGCGGACTCATTGCACCCAAGCCTGGTGACGAACGGCGTCGTCCCTACGAAATTACGTCCAGCGGCCGCGCAGCTCTTACGGCGACGATCAATGAGATGCGCACACTTGCCGACGAGGGCGCCCAGCGCCTCGGTCTTGCTCCGGTGCGCCCGCGCTCGCGCGCGACGCGACCCCAGTTGGGATTGTCAGCATCATGACCGCACAGTTCGAGAGACTCCTTAAGTCGTACCCGGCGCGGTGGCGATCCCGTTACGGCGAGGAATTGGTCGCGTTGATGGAAGACACGTATGGATCGGGTCCCGCACCTCTGTCAAGTCGAGTCAAAGTCGTGCGCTCAGGCTTAGCGGAGCGTGTGCGAGAACTGGGCCTAGGCGGCGCAGGTGACTCACCGAGTGAGAACGTTCGTTCAGGCTCGTTGCTCGTGCTCTGCGGATGGGCGATGTTCGTAATCGCCGGCAGTGGGTTCGCCAAGATGACCGAGCATTGGGTGGGCGCAACGCCGGCACCGGACCGGCACCTTCCCGTCGGCGCCTTCGGCACGATTCAGGTGGCGGCGGGCGTCGGACTAGCGATCGTGGTGATCGGCTGCGTCATTGCCCTGCCCACGGCGCTGCGGTTTCTTCGCGAAGGCGGCTGGGCGAGGGTTCGTCGTCCGGTGTTTCGCGGGCTTGTTGTTTCGTCGACAACCTTGTTGTTCACTGCGGGCTTGGTTGGTTGGGTTCACCATCGCGAATCTCTGTCCCAAGGGGGAGTGTTTGGGACGCTGGCCGGGTACGCGTGGGCAATCCTGATTGCCGCGAGTGTTGGCTTCGCAACGCTTGCGGTGACCGAGGTTGCCGGTCAGTTGAAATTCTCGCCACGTGTGCTTCGACTCGAGGGACTGCTCGCGGCTGCGCTCACGATGACCATGGTCGTAATTTTGGGCGCGATGGCGACGTGGTCGGCGTCGATCGCGCGGCACGCACCGCGAGTGCTGAGTGGCAACGAAGGCAGTCTCGTAGGCATACCAAGCACGCCGACGCAGACACTTATCGCCCTTCTCTTACTCGGGGGCCTCATCCTGGGGGTCGGGGGAACGACTCGGGTATTTCATTCTTGGAATAGGACGTCGAGAACCGGCGGAACTCTCCTCGACGCGTAGTCCCAAGTCCGATGGCGTACTTGTCGCTTAGGTCGCTTCAGGCGGTTCGCCCCGTGTCCCGAACGTGAGTACATAGAGGACGGGCAAGAATCCGATGAACACCAGAGAGGCCCAGAACCAGACACTCAGGTGTGGCGAGAGGCGCACCGTGTAGCGGCCGAACCGATTGGCACTCGTCACTACTAGCGAACCTTCGACGCCGTCCTTCAGGTCTACGTACTTCCCACTTCGCGTCGCAAGGTGCAGCGGCAATAGCCCGGTAGAGATGTAAGTTGCTCGCGCTCCATGAACGATGGGCATGAACGAGATCTTCACAGCGCGTACGAGTGGTTTGAGAGTGTAGATCGGCAGAGCCACCAACACTGATGCCCCGACGGTCGTGACAGGTATCCGGTACTTCGGGGCAGTGAACTTGGTGACGAGCATCCACAGCACCAGCGCCCCTCCAACGAGGATCGGTGCGGCCCACACCAGCCAACCGGCACCCCACCACCGCATCGACACGGTGCCGATGACGTTCGACGCGCGAAGTCGCCAGGGGTCGGGAGCTCCGTTGATGTCCCCCTTTGTGGTGAGCGTTCCGTCGGCATTGACCTTATAGACGCGATGACTGAAGGTCTGAGACGAGTGGGGCGGGTGAAAGACGATGAAGTCTCCGGCCTGGATGTCCTTGAAGGCCACCGGTCTCACCCACAGAAGGGTGCCGACGGGGGCCGCGGTACCCATGGAGGGAGTTTCGACGACGAACCATCGCCCACCCGTCAGTGCCCACGCGAACACGAGCGAGGTGAGTCCAAGCAGGAGCGCTAGGACGAGCGAAAGGACGATTCTCGTTGGCCACGAGTGACGTCGGTGAGGGACTGCCCGAGCCGTTCCCGATGGGGACTCTCCCCCCAAATCGTTCACGCCACCCATCACGCGATGAACGATCCAGCGGCGCTGGGCCACACGAACGTTACCGACCACCCGTCATTGGGTAGCGTCTCGTCTCGCTCCGAGACAGGGGCGTACAACCTCAAGCCAGAGACATACGAGTTATACGTCGGGTCTCGAGTTGTGGCGAAGGTCGACGTCTGAGTCTGTCCCGGGCCGGGAGCGGCAATGGTGACCCACCCGTCGCTCGAAAAGGAGCTGAGCGACGCGAATGACGTACAGGCAGCGCTGTTCGAAGTCGGAGCGGCAGCGCACGATGTCGGGGTGGCAAATCCCCACTCCATGTCGATCATGGAGCACGGCGACGTCGCGCCAATGACGGGGTAGGGGCCGGCGAACGTCGTGGTGCCCGTGTCGTTGAAGATCCAGTGCTCGGTCACCGAGCTACTGATCGCGGAGTTAAAGGCGGACTGAGTTGCGGGCTCACCGAGCGTGGTTCCTGACGGTGCGGGCTCATTGTTGAGCACGACGAAGTTCGACAGCGAGCCCGAAAAGAAATTCGAGAGCCCGGACCCATACGTTTGTGCGCTAATCGGTGACCACCCGGCGTGCCAGTAGCCCGCGTAGCTGGACAGACCCTCGCCGAGACCACCACCCGTTGCCTCTTGCGTGCCGTCGACGTAGAGGGTGACGGTCGATTCGACTCCGAGGCCCAGGGCGCTGATCTGGCTCAACGTGACGTAGGCGAAGTGCCACTGGCCATTGTTAAAAGATGCCGTGGAGAGCCCGGTCTCTACCGGCGTGGTGTTCAGCACGAACCCGAGTTGCCCACTCTTGTTCATGTACAAGATCCGATCATTTGTCCCCGCCACGTCGGTGGGGTTGCTGCCAAAGCCGAACAGCGGCCCGCCGGCTGTCGAGGTTGTGTTGAACCAGATCCCGAGACCGTACGTCTCATTGAGGTTCAACTCGGGAGCCGGTTGTGACTGCGACACCACGTCCGAGGCGTACGCGGTCGCGCCGTCGAAGGTGACGTATCCGGCCCCGCCCATCGGACCCCCGCTCGTGTTGAAGGACGTGTCGTAGCGCGGGAGCATTGGATTCGACCCGTCGGCGACGTTGGCGAGTTGCACGGGGCCGCACGAGCTCATCTCCACCTGTTGGACGAGGCTCGACGCGGGAATGTTTCCCTCGTTGGTCACTACGTCCGTCCCCGAGACGTCACCGGTCGCGGGAGTCGCTGCGGTGGAGTTGATAGCGGCAACACAGTTGATCGATGAGGCTTGCGTGGACGCCAACGAACACGTGGTCGACGTGTACGTGTGGGTAAAGGAGAGGACGCCCGAGCCGGCAACGTTCGAGGCGTTCTTGACGAGACCGGTGAATGCGCCCTCGGCGGGGGCCGCGACGACTCTGATCACGAAGAGTGAGACGACGAGCGCGCACAGCGCCACGCTGGCCATGCGATTTCTTGAACTGCGCATCCCGACTCCTATTCGATGCACGTCCCCCTGATCGACCAGTGTCGAATCACCCCGACCGGCTATCGCGTCGACGGCCGCTTAGGTCGCGATTGTCCACGTGAGGTCCTGGGTGGCGGTGAGTCCGGCTTCGGCGTCCGTGGCTGTACCGGAGAGTGCGGTTGCGATCGTGCACGTGACCGTGTTGCCCGGGGACGCTCCCGAATCGAGACCGCCGGTAATGGTCATCGGCGAGGCGCTGGTGAGGGCCGACGGGGCGACGGGGCCCTCATTGAGGGCTGAGGATCCCGTACTGGTCCCTTGTGCGCACTGGACGCTGACCGCGAAGGTGCCGTCCGAGCAGAGGTTGCCCGTGCCGGACTGGGCCCCTTGATCTCCCGACGTGCACGTCCCCGCGGCGAGCGTGAATGTGCTGGCGGGCTGCGTACTCGTATTGGCAAAGGTCACCGTCGTCGAGGCGCTAGAACCGGGGACCATCGCCAGATTCGACTCGCCACCATTTCCGTACTTGTTGATGGTGGTGCACGTGTAAGCGCCGTTCGTTCCCGAGGTCGAGGCACAGGAAGTTGACGTCCCCGAAGAGTTCGGTCCGGTCTCTACCAATATGGGCGCTTGCGCGCTGCCTGCCTGGTTGGCCTGATTTGTCACACTGGCGGAGAAACCAGAAAGTGAGCCGTTGACGCTTGCCGCGAGGATTCCGACGGCGACAATGCTGCCAACCCACACCAACGGAACAAACCGGCGACGCTTTTCTCGACGTCTACTTCGAACCATTAGTCCTCCCTACGGACTCGATCACAACTGCCTGGTTGTGCCGGACGTCCTGTGGGATACCAGTGAGGCCGGAACACGACTGGAAATCGAGAGTAACTGTCGCGCACTCACCATTTATCGAATTCGATTGAAAAGGACATTCCGTCCGAAGGGTGTCCGCGATGCATCACGTAGCACTTCCGTTGTCAGTGTCAAACGCGATCGGGCCGTCGCCAGAACCGTAATCAGTAATCGGACAGGGCGAGGTCCAGCGCCGCTCGGCAGTGAAGCGATGTGGTGGCAAAGACGGGTACGGGTAGGTCGTCGTCGTTCACGCTGAGCTCGAGCTCCGTGCATCCCAGCACTATTCCTTGCGCACCTCGATGAATCAATCCGCGCGCGACTTCGATCAATCTCTCGCGTGAGGTTGGACTGATGACCCCGAGACAGAGCTCGTCGTAAATGATTCTCTGTACTTCGGTGCGATCAACGGCCTCTGGTACGAGTGACGCAACGGCACTCGCCGCCAATCGATCGCGATAGAAATTGTCCTCCATCGTGTAGCGCGTGGCGAGCAGTCCGATGCAATCCAGACCACATTCACGTACGGCCCGCGCGGTCACGTCCGCGATGTGCAGCACTTCGCACGTCACCGCCCCCGCAATCTGTTCGTAGACCTTGTGCATGGTGTTGGTCGCGATCAGGATCAGTTCCGCCCCGGCTGCTTCGAGTGCCATCGCCTCGGCCGCGAGTAGTTCACCCGCAGCCTGCCAGTCGCCGGCGACTTGCATCTTCTCGATCGGGGCAAAGTCGACCGAGGAAATGACCACTCGCGCCGAGTGGAG
>DATHNV010000220.1:0-2296 GCA_035485615.1 Acidimicrobiales bacterium | reverse complement strand
GTGTGGCGTGAGGTGCCAGACGCTGGCGTGACCTTCGACGGTCCACTCACTCGGCCCGCCAACCAGTGCCGTGAGTTCGTCGATGCCGTAGATCGACGTGGCCGACTCGTCGGGTAGAACAAAGCGCGCGACGACGTCGGGCACGCGCGCGGCAAAGGCGTCAAAGTGGGGGAGTATCCCCAGGCGCGGGAGCAGACCCAGTCCCGAGGTGGCGGCGCTGCGCGGGTGGCGAATCGACGGGATCCACGACCCGATCGCCATCGCTCCGGCACTGCAGCCCGCGAGTGCGGCGCCGCTTCGCCAGGTCCGTTCGATCGCTGCCCACACGAGCGTGTCGCGAAGGGTGTTGGCGAGGTAGTGGGGATCGCCGCCCGAGAGATAGATGAGCCCAGCGCCCTCGATGAGCGCGGCAAGGTCGGCGTTGTTGGCGTCCTCGCGGGTACCCACCGGCACGGCGACCGCTTCCACCCCGATCCGCTTCGCCTGAGTCGCTCCCAGTTGATGCCAGTGCTCAACAACGCTCGGGCCGTCGTTGAATGCCGCGGTGGCGAGTTGCACGTAGCGCGGGGCGCGACCTTCGATAAGTGACGACTCGACCTCGAGCATCTCGGGGAGATACTCACCCGAACCGACGAGGGCGAGCGGCCCCGGACCTGTCTCGGCGCTCACGACTGACTCCCCCTATCAACGACGAGCCCCGATGGCGGCGCCGAGTTCCCTTAATTTAACGGCGCGACGCAGCGAGTACGCAGGACCCGTTACTAAGTTGAGTCGATGTCACCTGCCACCAGAGCCAACATCGCGTGGTTCGTGTGTGACGCCGCGATCGTTCTCATCTTCGTGGCAATTGGCCGCCATACGCATCATCACGGCGAGACGTTCGGCGGGCTGTTCTCCACCACGTGGCCCTTTGGCGTGGGCCTCCTCGTCGGCTGGGCCGGGGTTCTCGCGGCGCGCCGCCGCCCGCCCTCGCTTGCGAGCGGTGTCGTCATCTGGCTCTCGACCGTGGCGATCGGGATGGTGCTGCGCGTGGTGGCGGGTCAGGGCACCGCCGTATCGTTCATCGGGGTCGCACTTGGGTTCCTCGGACTTTTCATGCTGGGCCCGCGAGTGGCCGCGACCAGGTACCGCGTACGAGTGTCGGCGCGTTAGAAGAAGATGGCGCAGAGGTCGTAGATCTCGCGGGGCACTTGGCGGCGCCCCGTCGTGACCGTCGAAAGTTCCGTGAGCACGACCGTGCCGTCGCGCACCACGGGGATCATTCCGAACTTCCCGGCAACGACCGCTTCGTAGGCGGCCGCGGCGACGCGCGTCGCATAAATACGGTCGTGAGCCGTGGGACTACCGCCGCGTTGGAGATGGCCGAGCACCGTGGTGCGCACTTCGAAACCGTGCTGCTCGATCTTGGAGGACACGAAGTGACCGACGCCGCGCGTCGCGTGTCGCACGCCGCTCACCCCGTCGGAGTCCACCTGGCTGGTGGCGCCGCCCTCGAGTGAATCGAGGTCGATTCCTTCGGCGACCACCACGATCGAAAAGACCAGTCCCGCCCGTCGGCGCACTTCGAGGTGGGCGACGATCTCGTCGATCGTGATCGGAAACTCCGGGATCACGATCATGTCCGCGCCGCCCGCGAGACCGCCGAGCGCGGCAACCCAGCCCGTGGACCGGCCCATCGTTTCGACCACGATTACCCGGTGGTGAGAGGCAGCGGTCGTATTGAGTCGGTCGAGCGACTCGGCCACGATGCTGATGGCCGTGTCGAAGCCAATGCAGTAGTCCGTGCCGGGCAGGTCGTTGTCGAGGGTCTTGGGAACGCCAACGACCGGTGCGTTGCGCTCGGCCAACCAGTGCGAGATGTGGTGCGTGCCGTCACCACCGATGGCAATCAGGGCGTCGACGTGCTCGTCGATCGCGGTAAGTACGCTCTCGCGTCCACCCGCGGGATCGTCCAAGTTGTAGCGCTGGGTGCCGAGCAACGTGCCGCCCTGGCCGATAATGCCGCGTAAGTCCTTCGCGGTGAGGGTTTCGCCCTGGAACTCGCCCACGAGTCCGGCCCAGCCGTTAGCGATTCCAATGACTTCGTGGCCGTCGCGCATGGCCATGTCGCCGATCGCGCGAATAGCCGCGTTCAGCCCCGGGGCGTCGCCGCCCGCGGTGAGCACACCGATGCGCATGACGACAACCTCCTCACCCAACCCGGCCCAAGTCTACGAGCGACCAAGGGGTTACAGGGGTAAGCCCTAGGCGAGAGCCTCTTCGCGCGTCACCGCGGTGCGACCGAGAAGAAGGGTGG
>DATHNV010000219.1:0-8505 GCA_035485615.1 Acidimicrobiales bacterium | reverse complement strand
CCGGGCACCGCGCGTACGCCGCGGCGCTCGTAGTCGCTCTTCAGGTCGAGTTTGTCCAAGTACTCAAAGGGACCCGCCTCACTCGGCACGAGACCCCGGAGGCGAAAGAGGAGCAAAATCGCCTGCTTGGTCCACTCATTGACCACCACGTTCCCGTCGCCGTCGATGTCACAGACGCGCACCTGTCCGTCGTCGAGCTTGGTGATAACCAGTTCGACGTCGCGTCGCGCTTCGGTGTTCTCGGGCGACATCTCGCCGATCTGCTCGTACCAGCGGCCAATGCGTGTTTCAAGATCGCTCACGCCACCAGCGTAGTTTGGGGTCTTAGGAGGCCAGAAGACGAGAGGCGACGAGCTCGAGCCGCTCATCGGGCTGCACGACCGCGATGCGCACGAAGTCACGACCGGCCTCGCCGTAGAACTCACCCGGACTCACGCTGAGACCAGAACGCTCCGCGAGCATGGTGGCGAGCTCCCAGCCGTCCGAGCCCTCCTTCGAACACCACAGATAAAACGCGCCGTCGGGCGTGGGAGCGCTGACGCCCACCGACTCGAGCGCGCGAGACAGACCCTCCAATCGCGACCAGTACCGATCGCGCTGAACCTGGACGTGCTCATCGTCGCCGTACGCCAGAGCGACCGCCGCCTGGACCGGACCCGGCACCATCAGACCCGCGTGCTGGCGCACACTGCGTAGGTAGCGCACGACGTCGGGGTCGCCCGCGTAGAAACCCGCGCGCACGCCCGCCAAATTGGACCGCTTGGAGATGGAGTGAACGGCGAGAACACCCTCCTCGCCGTGTTCCAGGATCGTTCGCGGTGACGACGTCCACGTGTATTCGCAGTAGCACTCGTCACTGGCGATCAGGACGTCGTTGGTTCGGCCCCACTGCGCGACGCGCTCGAGATCATCGAGGTCGCCACTCGGATTGGCCGGTGAGTTCGCCCAGAGCACGGAAGCCCGCTCGGCATCATTGGGTTCGATCGAGTCGAGATCCAGTTGACCCTTGACCATCGTGACGGGCACCGCCCGCAGTCCGGCCAACGTGGCACTCATGGCGTAGGTCGGATAACTAATGGCCGGGTACAGCACGGTGTCGCGCTCGGGCGAGCGCAAGTTCAGGTACCCCGCGAGCGAGGCGACAAACTCCTTGGTCCCCACACACGCGGCCAGATTGTTGGTCGATACCTCGACGCCAAATCGCCGGGTCATCCACGCCGCGGCGGCGTCACGAAAGTCCGCTGTCCCCGCCGAGGGCGGATATCCCCTCGCCCCTACCCCGCGGGCCAACTCCTCGATCACAAAGTCCGGTGGTGGATCGATCGGCGTGCCGATGGAACAGTCGATGGCGCCACCCTCAAACTGCGACGCCACCTCCTTCAGGCCATCGAGTCGCTCGTAGGGGTACGCGGGGGGTGAAAAACTCACGCCGACACCCTCCATTCGCGAAAGCGTGCCGCACCGACGGCGTCGAGGACGACGTGGATGAGTACCCCGTCGTCGTTGACCGTGGTGTCCAGCACATCGCCTTCGCGATGGGCGGCCGCGAGCAGATCGCCCCGGTCGAGGGGCAACTGCAGCGCCATCACGCGATCGCGCGAGCGCAGGCGCTCGCCCACGTGCTCCACGACTTCGTCGAGATTCTCTCCCGTGAGGGCCGACACCCACACGCCGTCATAGATCTTGGCGAGGTCCTTGGCCCGTGAGCCCGGTACGTCGGCCTTGTTGAAGACCAACAGCTCGGGCACGTGCTCGGCGCCGATCTCGATGAGAACATCACGCACGGCCGCGATCTGCTCTTCGGCGCGGTCGCTGGATCCGTCCACGACGTGGACCAAGAGGTCAGCCAACTGCACCGAGTTGAGCGTGCTCATGAACGCTTCGACCAGTTCGTGGGGCAGATTCGAGATGAACCCGACTGTGTCGGTGAAGAGCACAGTCTCGCCCCCGGGGAGTTGACGCTGGCGCGTGCGCGGGTCGAGGGTGACGAACAGGCGGTTCTCCACCTCGACACCCGCGTGAGTGAGCGCGTTCAGCATCGATGACTTGCCCGCGTTCGTGTAGCCCACGAGGGTGACCTCGCGGTGGCGACCTCGCTCGCGTCCCTGGCGCTGAACCTGGCGGGTGCGATCGATCTGCTTGAGTTCACGACGAATGTGATGGATGCGCTGGACGAGACGACGCCGATCGACTTCCAGTTGAGTTTCACCGGGACCGCGAGTACCAATGCGACCGGCCTGCTGGGAGAGCGATCCTCCGGCGCGACGCAGGCGCGGAAGCCGGTACTGCAACAGGGCGAGTTCAACCTGAGCTTTACCTTCGGGCGTGCGCGCGTTCTGCGCGAAGATGTCCAAGATCACCGCCGTACGGTCAATGGCCGTGCGGCCCAAGATCTTTTCCAAGTTGCGCTGCTGAGCGGGGCTCAGCGAGTCCTCAAAGACCACGGTGTCCGCGTCCATGGCGAGACACACATCGCGCAGCTCCTTCACCTTTCCCGAACCCAGATATGTGGCAGGGTCCGGTGCGTCGCGGCGCTGCATCACCCGGGCCACGACGTCCGCGCCGGCGGTGTCCACGAGCAGCGCCAACTCGTCGAGCTGGCGCTCAAGATCGTCCTCGCTGGTGCCGGGAAACAGCACTCCCACCAGAACGATCTTCTCGCGGAAACTCCGGTCAATCAGAGTGTCAGGAATGTACGTCAAGCTTCGAGCCACTCCACGTCCGCCACGAACTGCACCGGGCCGCCCAGGGTGGCGCGTTGCCCATCAAGCTTGACGGTCAACGTGCCCCCAGGATTCTCCACGTGCGCGTAGTCGCCGCTGACGTGGTGGCGCCGAGCGAGTGCCGCGACGGCGCACGATCCGGTGCCGCAGGCGAGCGTCCAACCCACACCGCGCTCGATGACGCGAATCGCGAGACGACCCGGACTCACGACGCGCACGAACTCCACGTTCGCTCCGCCCATCTGGGCGGCAAACTTGGCCGCGAGGTCTTCGCGTGTCGCGTCGCTCCAACTCTCGTCGTCCAAAACAGCGACGTGGGGATTGCCGACGTACGCCACGCCCCAGGAACCTTCCAGGTCTTCGCCGAAAGTCACCTCGCCCATGTCGACACTGCCATATCCCGCGACGTCACCTTCCATGTCCAGATGCACCGTCTTGTCCCCCGCGTCCGTGGTGAGCACGAACTCGTCCGATTCCGAGCGCGTGGCGCGGCGAACCGCCGCAGCCAGACACCGAGCCCCGTTGCCCGACATTTCAGCGTGCGAGCCATCTGCGTTAAATAAGGTCATCGCGACGCCATCAGTGAGGTCAGCCACCAACAGACCGTCGGCGCCCACCCCCGTCGCGCGAGCACAGACCTCGCGCACGTGTTCGCTCGTCCACGCATGCGTGTCGCCCGCGGGCTGCACGTCCACGAGAAAGTCGTTTCCGGCGCCCTGCCACTTTTGGAGTGATCGCACTGTCACCATTTCAGTCTCGCACGATCCCATCAGAACCGTTCAGCACGTTCACCAGGCGGTCCGCGGCGGCGCTGGGATCCTCAAACCACTCGACGCGGGGATCACGGCGAAACCAGGAGCGCTGTCGTCGCGCCAGGCGCCGGCTCTGAGTGATGGCGTCATTCACGCAGGTCTCGAGAGGCTGGCCATCTTCAACGTGAGCGAGGATCTGGCGGTAGCCCACGGCTTGGCGCGCGGTTCGTCCCATTCCTCCGGGACGCTCGAGGAGCGACGTGACTTCGTCCAGCAACCCTTCGTCCATCCAACGTCGGAATCGCGAATCGATGCGCTCGTCGAGCACCTCGAGTGGCGCATCGAGTCCGATCTGGATCACGCGCGTCGCACCGTACGTCATGAGTCCCTCGCCGTAGGACGAGAACGTTCGCCCCGAGCCCAGCGTGACTTCGAGGGCGCGTACCACGCGACGTTCATTCGACGGCTCCATGCGACTCGCCGACAGGGGATCGAGCTCCTCGAGCTGGGCGTAGAGCGAGGCCAGGTCACTCGTGGCGCGCTCTTCCAACCCCTGACGTATCTCGGGGTACCTCCCGGGGATATCCAGATCGTCGAGAACGGCTCGCCCGTAGAGTCCGGTGCCGCCCACGAACAGCACCCGACGCCCAAGATCCCAGACCTGAGTTGTCGCGTCTTGCGCGTCGCGCTGATACTGGGCGACCGTGAACTCCTCCGAGGGTTCCACGAGGTCAAGGAGGTGATAGGGCACCTCGGCGCGTTCGCGCGACGTGGGCTTGGCGGTCGCCAGATCCATGCCGCGATAGACGCACATCGCATCCACGCTCACGATGTCAACGTCGCCCTCGGTGAGTGCCAGCTCATGGGCGAGGGCCGACTTACCGGATGCGGTGGCCCCTACGAGGGCAACCGCGGGTCCCTTCAGCGCCGTCACGAAGTGAGCAACGGCACGCGAATCTTGTGACGCGGCGCCCTCAGCACCTCGTGCACCTCACCCATGAGGTAGTACGGCGCACCGTAGGTCACGTCCACACTCGCGAGCGATCCGGCTCGCAGGGGCGTCTCGCTGACGGGGAAGTGGATGAGCTTGCCCTGGCGCGTGCGGCCCGAGAGCATCTGGTCGTTGCGCCGCGATGGTCCCTCGACGAGTACCTCTTCTCGTTTGCCCACGCGCGCCTGGTGATGGCGCAGCGCCGAGCGGTCAGTGACGTCCTTCAATCGTTCGAATCGTTCCTTGATGACGTCGCTGGCGATGAACGAGTCGGTCATCAGCGCTCCGCGGGTTCCTTCGCGCGGCGAGAAGATGAACGTGTAGGCGAGGTCGAACTCACAGCGCGCCACGACCTCCAGGGTTTCGTCGAACTCTGCGTCGCTCTCGCCCGGGAAGCCCACGATGAGATCGGTGGTGACCGCGAGGTCGGGAATCGCCGCGCGCGCCGCGTCGAGCTTCTCGAGGTAGCGCTCGACGCGGTAGCCGCGCCGCATGGCACTCAAAACGCGATTGGATCCCGACTGTAGGGGCAGGTGCAGTTGGTTGCAGACATTGGGGGTCTCGGCCATCGCCGCGATCGTCTCGGGTCGCAGGTCCTTCGGGTGCGGACTGGTGAATCGCACCCGCTCGAGACCCTCGACGTCGCCGAGGGCGCGCAGGAGTTCAGCAAACAGTGGTCGACGTCCCGTGATGTCGCGCCCGTAGGAGTTGACGTTCTGGCCGAGCACCGTGATCTCGGTGACGCCACTCTCGGCGAGCATCGTCGCTTCGCTCAGGAGGTCCTCGAGGGGTCGACTGATCTCTCCCCCGCGCACGCTCGGCACGATGCAGTACGCGCAGGTATTGTCGCACCCGGTTTGGATAGTCATCCACGCCGCAAAGCCCAACTCGCGCACCGCGTAGAGCGCGGGTGCCATGTCGCGACTGGTCACCGGGTCGGGGGCGTCGAGGATCTCAACCAAGGGTCCTTCGCTCACCGAACGGCGCAGGAGGGAGGGAGCGGCGGCCAGGTTGTGGGTGCCAAAGACCACGTCGACCCAGTCCGCGCGCTCCACGATCGACCCGCGGTCCTTTTGGGCCATGCATCCGCCCACCGCGATCTGCATGCCCGGACGAGACTCCTTGAGGGCCTTTAGCTGGCCGAGCGCGCTGTAGAGCTTGAGATCGGCGTTCTCTCGAATCGTGCAGGTGTTGAGCACGATGACGTCCGCCTCCAGGTCCGTCGCCGCGGGCACCAACCCGTCGGCCACCAGCAACCCCGCCAGTCGCTCGGAGTCGTGTTCGTTCATTTGGCACCCGAACGTGCGTATCGCGAACGTGCGCGGTTCTGTCACCTAACTAGCCTAACGGTGCCCATTTGGAGGGTCCGGTGGTCAGTCCTACGGCACGACGCCCACGCCGCCGACACTGGAGTCGTAGGTGACGGCCACCCCCGCGACCACGACGCAGGCCAGTCCCGTGAAGTCCCAGACGCTCACCGTTTGATTCAACAGGAGCCAACCGATGAGAAAGGCGACCGCCGGGTCAAAGGCCAGCAGCACCCCGGCGATGGAGGGATGTAGGCGGCGCAGTCCCTGCAGATCGGCCCCGAAGCTGAGCACAATCGCCATAACGGCCACTATGGCCAGGCGCCCCAGCGTGTCCGGGTGACTGAAGAGCTGACTGGTCTTGGGAAGAGAGAACGGCAACGTCACGATCGCGGCGATCGACATCGACACGGCCAAACCCTCGAAGCCGCGGGTGAGCCCACCGACGCGGGCCGCACAGATCACGTACAGGGCCCACCCGAGTCCCGAGCCCGCGGCCAAGAGAACCCCGACCAGCGTCAGCCCATTGCCCGGGTGCGTCAGGGCGAGCACGCCCAACCCCGCGAGGACGACAAACGCGAAGTGGCGCAGACTGCGCCGACCGAGTGCGGCGACGCACAGGGGACCCAGAAACTCAATGGCGACCGCTCCCCCGAGCGGTATGCGAGCGAGCGCTTGGTAGAAGCACTGATTCATGAACGCGGTCGAGATGCCCAGGGCGCACGCTCCCACCCACTGAGCTCGCGTCCACGCTCGAAGGTGGGGCCGCGTGATGGCGAGCAGGACAGCGGCTCCGATCAGAAAGCGCCAGGCGCTGGTCGCCGAGGCGCCAAGGACCGGGAAGACCGGCTCCACGAGTGCCGCGCTCCACTGCACGAGAACCACACCGGCGAGGAGAAAACCTGCGCCGCTCAGCGTCCGTGCGTCGACGCGTGAGACGCGGTCGTTCAACGCGTGACCAGGCCCGAACGATCCGCGTCGAGGGTGAAGACTTCACCGGGTATCGATCGGGTGTGCAAGAACTCCTTCGCAGACAACGCGACGTCGGCGGCGCTCTCGCTCAACGCAACGCCCAGCATCGACGACCCGGCGCCCGACCAGCATGAGCCAGCGGCACCCGCCTCGCGCAACGTACTCAGGAGATCATCGGCGAAGGGCAGCAACTCCGCACGGTAGGGCTGGTGCAGGACGTCTTCCATCGAGGACGCGACGAACTTCGTGTGATCGCCCAACCCCGCGATGAGCAAACCAAGCGCACTGAGGTTGTGCACGGCGTCACTGAAGAGAACTCGCTCGGGTAGCGCCTGGCGAGCGTCGCTCGTGGCCAACTCCTCATCGGGCACCACCACCACGAAGCGCCACGCCTCATCAAGTGGCAGTGAGCGCGCGACCACGCTCTGCTCCTCCACGCGTGCGATGACCAGACCCCCGAGCACTGAGGCCGCCGCGTTCTCGGCGTGGCCATCGAGGGCGGCGGCCACGCTCAGAGGATCCGCGGATCCCGCCGCCGCAGCGGCAGCCACCGCCAGCGACGCCGACGACCCCAACCCTCGTGACAAGGGAATCGAGGAACTCACGTGCAGGGCGAAGTTCGAGTGGCCGAGGACTCCCCTCGCCACTCGCGCGGCCAGGTGGTTCTCATCGTCGTGGAGCCCCGCCCCGCAGCCGTCGCTCGAGATTCGAAACTCATCGGCGAGTTCAAGCGTGACTTCGACGTACAGGCTGAGCGCGACGGCCAGTGTGTCAAAGCCCGGTCCCAGGTTGGCCGAGGTCGCCGGAGCGCGCGCAAACATTGATTTTTAGCGTAGGCGCTGGAGGAGCGTGGGGGCGTTGAGTGAACCCAGCGCGCGAAGCAGAAACGTCGCGTGCACCGGTCCGCTCACGGTGAGACGTCCGACGACCTCATTACGTCGCACGTTGCGGGTGATCCGCACCAGATGGACGTGCACGTGGAGTTGTCCTTGGGCGGGCCACCACCAAAATTCGTGTGACGCGGTCAATCCGAAACCCACGCGTCGACCGTCGTAGGCGATCTCGCCGAAGGCGCGATGACCGGCCAATGTGTAGTGCTGCCGGCTAGCCACGGCCGAGTCCGCGAGGGCGAGCGCGGCTTCACCCGCCGGAGTCAAGAGATCGCCACCCTGCTGACCGAGAACAACTGCGTAGAGCACGCGCGTGGCATCCCCGTCTTGAAACGTGACGGCCATCACGTCGCATCCGCCAGCTGCCAGGGTGCGTCCGGACTTCACGCCAATCACGTCGTCCATGCCCACGTCCGGCGTGAAGGAGTTCTCCACGCCGCCCACGGGCAGGACCACGCTCGTTTGGATCACGATCGATCGCACCAGCGCGGAGGTCATCAGCACCGCCGCGAGGCGGGCCTGGTCGGTCGCGGTAGAGAGGTCATTGGGCGAGAGCCCCGTCACGTCCACGTACGTCGTCTGGCGCAGACCCAACGTCTGGGCGTCTTCGTTCATCAGCGCGACGAAGCCGGTGTTGGAGTCGTCCACCATGTTGGCCAGCATGACGGCGTAGTTCGCCGCCGAGTGAACTAGCACTCCCTCGAGCAACTGGCTCTCGCAAAGCTGCTCGCCTACATCGACGGGAACGCTCGACGCATCGAGACCGATCAGTTGGTTATAGGTCTCCAGGTCGTCGGTGGTAACGGTGTGGCACGGACCGGTCTCGCCGATCGACAGCGGCAGGTGCTGAAGGGCGACGTACGCGGTCAT
>DATHNV010000218.1:0-5085 GCA_035485615.1 Acidimicrobiales bacterium | reverse complement strand
GCCGACCGGAAGGTGAGAGTCATGCAGTGGAACGCCGCCACGAGCGACCACCCCGAGTGGCCCACCACCATCGCCAACTACGACGCGAAACTAAAGGTGGCTCACCAGGCGTCCGAACGACTTCGCGACGGGGACGTCGTGGGGGTCGGCAGTGGTTCGACGAGCCTGTTGACCCTGCGAGCTTTAGTTGAGCGCTCGCGTGTCGAGTCACTGAGTTTTCGCGCGATCACCACGTCGCTCGAGATGTCCTTCGCGTGCGCAGAGTTGGGTGTGCCGACCACCAGTCTTCTTGACGCGAGGCCGGATTGGTCATTCGACGGGGCCGACGAGGTGGACGGGGATGCCAACATGATCAAGGGACGCGGCGGCGCCATGCTGCGAGAGAAGTTGCTGCTCGCCAGCTCGCCCGAGCGTTACATCCTGATCGATGAGTCCAAAAGAGTGGCCAAGCTCGGCGAGAAGGCCCGCGTACCCGTCGAAGTCATTCCCGAAGCTCTCCAACTCGTGCAAGCGCAACTCGCCGAGAGTTTCGACATCCGCGACGTGGAACTGCGCATGGCCATCGCCAAGGACGGCCCAGTCGTGACCGAACACGGCAACGTGATCCTTGAGGTGCATTTCGCCGACGTGACTGCTGAAACGGACATACGCGTCAACTGTCTGCCGGGCGTCGCCGCATCAGGCTTGTTCTTCGGCTTCGCACCCACCATCGTGAGCGCGTAAGCGAGTTACTCGTCCGCGACGATCGAACCGACCCGCTCGCCCACGCCCGGATCCCGGCTCACGACGTACCAGGCGTAGATGATCGCGAGAACGATCGCGCCGAGCGCCATGTACGGATACCAGTTGTAGGGAGTGGCCTGGCCCGGCTTGGCGAGGTAGTACAGCGGCACGAGGATCCACAGCACGCCGATCGCGGGAAGCACACCGTGGCGAAACGCGTTGAACCGTTCGGGGAAGTGCTTCTTGTAATAGAAGGGCAGCGCAACGTTGCTCAGGCCATAGACGATGAGCACCAGAATTGTCCCGAACGTCGAGGACTCGTCGAACATCGTGAGGGGACTCATCGTGGCCGACGTGGCGGCACCACCAATGATGTGGCCGAGCCCCCACACGCCGATGATCCCCACGCTCAGTCCGAGGAACGTGAAGAGGGCAAACACCGGCGTACGACGTACCGAGTGCACTCGTCCGATGAACGACGGGAGCAGTCCCTCTCGTCCCGCGTTAAAGACCAGACGAGCCTGGGAGTTGGTACCCGCGATGAGCGCACCAAGCGTCGAGGTCATACCGGCGAGGAAAGCGAAGAACAAGATGACCGCGAACCCTTCTTTAGCGACCGACAAGAAGGGAATGGCCGCACTGCTGAGGTTCGTGACGTTGCCCTTGAAGCCCACCACGGTCGAGAACGCGAAGAACGTGTAGGTCACGAGCATCACGCAGATCGAAAAGAACACCGCCTTGGGCACATTCTTGCGCGGATCGTTGGTCTCTTCGGCCAGAGCCGCCGAGTTCTCCCACCCGATGAAGAGGTAGATCGCGAGCGGGAACCCGGCCGCGAGACCCGAGAAGCCGTTGTGGACGTTGTGCCACTCGAAGGGCTGGAAGTTGATGTGCGAGTGGAACTTCACCAGGGAGATGATGCTCACGATGATCATGATCGTGATCTCGAAAGCGAAGAAGACCCCAGCCAACCTGGTGGAGATCGCGATGCCGCGATACATCATGAACGCGGCAAAGGCTAAGAAGATCAGCGTCCACACGCCCCACGGAACGTTTTCCAGACCGGAGACGTTGTAGTTCTTCAGGATGATCTGAAAGAAACCGCCGACGATGGCGATAACCGACGCCATGGCCGCGATGTAACCCGTACCCGTCAAGATCGCGGTCATCACCGCCGTGCGTCCGCCGAAGGTCTTGCCGATGAAGGAGATGAACCCGCCCGTCGACGGCAGGACTTTAGTGAACTCCGACAGCGTGTTGCCGAGAAAGAGCACGGCGACGCCCGCAGCGATGATGGTAAGTGGCGAAGCCAGACCCGCTGTGTAGGCGAGGAAACCAAAGCCAAAGTAGAAGCTCATGGCCGGCCCGATGTTGGCCATCGTGGCCGTCGCGATGTCGAACAAACCTAGTGATCCCTGGCGCAGTCGCTCATGTTCGCCGTGCACCACGGGCAATTTGGTGCCCAAGGACTCGGGTGTAAACCCTTCGCTCATATTCCCCCCTTTGATGAAGCGTCACTGCTTCACCGGCACCCGAGGTGCACTGCCATGAAAGATACTGGACGCGTTGAGCGAACCACGGCGTTTCATTAGAAACGGCTCAGGCGGCCGATGCCACTCCGCTCTTTAGTCAGCGCGCATTCGTTGGCCGACGTTACGCTCGGCCAACGTGCCGTCAACGAAGTGATCGCGCACGCTGCGCCGATCGACGTCGGGACGGTTCTGGGACAGTTTCGCCTTGCCCTCGATCGAGATCACTTCGATCTCGATGCCCACGATGGCCCGTAGCTGCACCTCGCGGTAGTGCGGGTCGAGGTCGTCCGCGCGCCACTCGGGATCGCGTCCACTCTCGAAGTGCGACGTGACCTCGCTCGTCTGGGCCATCTTCCACTCTTCGTCATTTCGAATCGTGGCGCGACCACTCACTTCGGCGGCCACGTAGTTCCACGTCGGCACCACGCCGGGATTCTCCAGTCGACTCGGGTAGTACGAGGGGGTTACGTAGGTGCTGGCCGCGAGGAAGAGCGCCAGGACGTCGGCACCATCCTCCACCGACTTCCACCAGGGATTCGCCTTCGCGACGTGCGTGCGGATGGTGCGCCGATCGTCACTCACGATGACCGGCACGTAGACACTGGCCAGTCCACTCTCGCTCTGGATGACCAAGAATCCGGCGCCGGCGTCGTTGACGATTCGCCATGCCTCGTCGTCGTCGACGGCAAACAAAGGAGGTACGTACACGCATCCAGTGTTCCACGAAACATTCCTTGTCGGCGGTGGCTACTCGAGATCCAACGCCGCGTCGAGGGTCTCATATCCGGGCGCGCAACGGCGCCAGGGGTACTCGCGCTCAAAAAGATCAGCGACGTCCAAGAGGGCTTCATCGCGATAGTGCTCGATCGTGACCTGTAATCCGAAGGGCAGGCCGGACGGTAGGTGACCGAAGGGAAGGCTCAGTGCGGGGTGACCGGTGATGTTCTGGACGGCCGTCGATAGGGTCTCGGGACCGAGACCATGGACCTCGGACTCCTCGTTCATGCGTCCATCCGCGAGCCATCCCGGAGCGGCCACAGTGGGAGTCAGGAGAGCGCCGCTCCCGTCCAAGAGTTGGTCCATTCGTCGTACGTAGAGGTAGCGCCGACGACGCGCGTTCAGATAGTCGTTGATGTCGACCTCGAGTCCCGCCTGGAAGAACTCCTGGGTCGCCACGTGGAACTCGTCCATGTGCTCGATCACCCAGTCGCGGCCCAGGGCCGAAATATGTTCGGGCGCCGCGACGCGGAACCAGTCGAGGTCAGGGTCGCCGTCGGCAAAGAACGTCGTCTGATCGAGCCAGGTCACCGGTAGTCGCATCAGTGCCGCGAACGCGTCAACCGACTCACGAAAGAGCGCGTCGACGTACGGGTCGAGTGGGCCAAAAGGCGACGTCCGATCAGTCGCACACAGAGAGCGAATGGGTACGCCACGCGCCGTCAACCGCGTGGGCGCCGTCGGATCGCCGGCCACCGGTCCACGCATTACGTCAAAGAGCAGACGCAGATCGTCACTCGACGTCGCGAAGGGGCCATCCGTGGAGTAGTCGATCCAGTCGGGCGCCGGCCAACGTCCGACCACGCCATTGGTCGGTTTGAGACCGACCAGTCCGCAGAGTGACGCGGGGATGCGAATCGACCCTCCGCCGTCGGTGGCGGTTGCCACACCGACCAACCCCGCCGCGATCGCCGCCGCAGACCCACCACTCGAACCCCCCGTCGAATAGGCGAGGTTCCACGGGTTGCGCGTGACCCCCGTCAAGAGATTGGCGGTGTACCCTTCGATGGCGAACTCGGGCAGCGTTGACTTGCCCACCACGACGGCACCGGCCCGAATGAGACGGCTTGGCACCACACCATTTGTCGTGGCGACCGGCACGTCGCGCAGCGCGAGCGACCCCTTCTTCGTCTGGTGGCCCTCGAGGTCTTCGAGGTCCTTGATCAGGGTGGGAACACCCAATAACTCTCCACCGCGAACCTCTCCTTGGTCGATGCGGGCGGCCGCCGCAAGGGCCTCATCGAACGTTGTTTCGGACAGGACGTTCAGTTCGGTCGCTTGCTCGAGTCGCTCAATTGACTCACTCACGACGGCCGTCGCACTGACGCGGCCTTCGCGCACGGCGAGCGCGACTCGTGAGATCGGTCCCCTCATTCGCATCTCGATTCCGTCCTTTGCGTCTTCGTGCGACTCTGTCGTCAGCTGAGACGCAGATACGCTAACGCGACCGCCATCGCCACACCGAGCCAGCACAACACCTTGAGGCTGCGTTCGAGGGGTTCAAGCATTACTGCGGTCGTGAGTGGCGACGTCGTTCCGTCACTGCGTGTGATGGTTCCCGTGACCGATGCGGTGCGTCGACGCAACTCGCGAGCAGGGGTGGAGAGTGTTCGTTGTAGTTGGGTCACGAGGACCCCAAAGGCAGCGGCGGCCACCGCGGCCACGCCCAACGTGCCGTGCTGGGCGTAGTACGCCGTCAAGATCGGAAAGCCTCCCCAGGCCAGTACAAGCACCAGACCGTTGTGCAGTCGACCGCCGAAGAGTTCAAGGTTGTAGCTCAGCGCGATGAACGCGCCGACGGCGATGAAGACGGCCATGTAGTAACTGACGATGAACATTCCTGAGATCCCCAGACCCACCGCACCGCCCAGGCCGACCACGGCGGCGCCAATGAGTTGCCAGGAGGGAATCGTGGTGCGTAGCGGTCGACCCTGGAGTTCATCGAGGGCGTGCGCGCCGATCCCGAGCGCAAGAAAAAACGCAACGAGCGTCTCGGCGTAGCGCGTCACGTTCACCGGACCAACCAGGCACGCGCCGACCGTGACGAGCGCCA
>DATHNV010000217.1:0-3783 GCA_035485615.1 Acidimicrobiales bacterium | reverse complement strand
CGGATACGTGAACATCACCACGGTCGCCCGACAGTTCGAGCCCGATGGATCGTTTCCGACGTTGCCGTTCCCCAATCCCGAAGAGCCCGGGGCTCTGGATCTGTCGATCGACACGGCCCGCACCGCGAACTCCAGTGTCATCCTCGCCAACGACCCCGACGCCGATCGCCTCGGCGCTGCGGTGCGAGTGGATACGGAGTGGCGTGTGCTGCGCGGCGACGAGATCGGCTGGCTCCTCGCCTCGTCGCTCGTCGAGGGAATCCAAGAGCGTGGAGAGACGATGGCGACGACCATCGTCTCGTCCACCCTGTTGGAAAAGATGGCCAAAGAACATGGTGTGGCGTTTGCCACGACCCTGACAGGTTTTAAGTGGCTGGCTCGCGCGGCCGGCGATGGCGTGCTCGGCTTTGGGTACGAAGAGGCCCTCGGTTTTGCCGTGGACTCGCGCGTGTCGGACAAAGACGGCATGTCGGCCGCGTTGGCGCTCGCGAGGTTGGACTGGGAGCTCACGGCCCGCGGTTCGTCGCTGGCCGGACGACTTGACGAGCTCGAAGCCGCGTACGGCGTGCACTGGACGAAGCAGTTGGCCATTCGCGCCGACGGAGCCGACGGTCTTACTCGCCTCCGCCAGAAAGTAACGGAGTTGACCGAACACCCGCCCAATGTTCTGGGCTCGTGTGAGGTGACCGAGTCGGCCGATCTGGGCAAGGGGTTTCGCGGTCTGCGTCCCACCGACGGTGTGTGGTTGCAGCTGGGAGAGATCGGTCGAGTGGTCGTGCGTCCCTCAGGCACCGAAGCGAAAGTAAAGGCCTACATCGAGATCACGCCGCCGAGGGTCGGTTCACTCGATGAGCAGCGCGCCAGGGCTGTTGAGACCTCCGACGCCGTGCTGGAGAGTTTGCGCGAACTACTGAACGTCTAGCTCGCGCAGCGCGGCGTAGCCGGGCTTGATCACGGTGTTGATCATGTTGAGGCGCGTGTCGAATTCGTAGAACGCACTCTTGGCGGCATTGAGCGTGAGCCACTCCATGTCGGCCAGGTTCCAGCCGAAGGCCGTCGCGCAGGCTTCGAACTCACTCGACAGTGTGATGCCGCTCATCAGCCGGTTGTCGGTGTTGACCGTGACGCGAAAGCGCAGGCGCTTGAGCAAGTCGACCGGATGGTTCGCGATAGAGCTCGCCGCACTCGTGTGGACGTTGGACGTCGGGCACACTTCGAGGGGGATGCGTCGGTCGCGAATGTAGTTGGCCAGGCGTCCAAGGTGGTACTGGCCGTTGACCTCGCGGATGTCGTCGGCGATACGCACGCCGTGGCCCAAGCGCTCGGCGTTGCAGAACTGGACCGCCTCCCAGATCGAGGGCAGTCCAAAGGCCTCGCCCGCGTGGATGGTGAGATGGAAGTCCTCGCGCTGAATCAGGTGGAAGGCGCGCAGGTGCTTGGTCGGCGGGAAGCCGTCCTCGGGTCCGGCGATGTCGAATCCACACACGCCCTCGTCACGAAAGTCGATCGCCAACTGGGCGATGGTCTCACTCAACGCCGCCTGGCGCATGGCCGACAGGATCGTGCGCACGACAATAGGGTGACCTTCGTTCGTCGCCTCTTTGACACCAAGCGCGAAGCCGTCGAGTGCCGCGCGCACGACCTCGTGCAGCGTCAGCCCTGCGTCCAGGTGCTGTTCGGGCGCGAAACGTACCTCGGCGTAGACGACGCCGTCGCGGGCCAGATCAATCGCACTCTCGGCGGCGACCCGCTCGATCTGTTCACGGGTCTGCATGAGTGCGGTGGTGTGCGCGAAGCCCTCTAAGTACCGCACAAGGTCGCCGCCAGATGCGTCCGCGACGAACCAGCGCCGCAGCTCCTCGGGAACCTGGGTCGGAAGAGCGCGATAGTCAACCTCGCGGGCTAGCTCGATCACGGTCTCGGGGCGCAGTCCGCCGTCGAGGTGTTCGTGCAGCAGTACCTTGGGGGCCCGGCGGATGAGCTCAGGGGTGAGGGCGACGCTGGTCATGGCATCCAGGCTAGCGAGGGACTTACTCGCGAATGAGGGCGACGTCGAAGTCCCGGCCGGCGAACGCGTCGTCCTCGATCACGACCGATCCCTCGATCGCGTGGCGACCGGCGGCGAGGTGCGTGTCGTCGTCGGCGTAGATCTCAAAGAGCGCCTGGCCCGCGCTCACGAACTCTCCCTCGCGGGCGAGACAGATGACGCCCGCCCCCGCGCTCACGGAATCTTCCTTGCGCGCACGTCCCGCGCCCAGTCGCCAGGCAGCCACGCCGACTTTGAGTGCGTCGACATCGTGGATGATCCCTGATCTCTCTGCGACGACCTCTTCGCGCAGCGACGCGGGACGCAACACGGCGTCCGGGTCGCCACCCTGGGCGGCAATCATCTCGCGGTAGACGGCGTACGCCGATCCGTCATCGAGGTGCGCGGAGGGATCGGCCGTAATGCCGACGAGCTCGCACATGATGGTGGCGAGGTCGACGGTGAGGTCGCGAACGTCGCCCGGCCCGCCGCCGCGCAAGACCTCAACGGACTCGATCACTTCGAGAGCGTTGCCGACCGCTTGACCAAGCGGTACGTCCATGGGCGTCAGGCGCGCCACTGTCTTGACGTCGTGCTCGATCCCGAGACGCACCATCGTGTGGGCGAGGGCGGTGGCGGTCGCGCGGTCCTTGATGAACGCCCCTCGTCCGACCTTCACGTCCAACACGAGCGCTTCGGTTCCTTCCGCGATCTTCTTGGACATGATGGACGAGGAGATCAGTGGGATCGACTCGACGGTGGAGGTCACGTCGCGCAGGGCGTAGAGGCGTCGATCAACCGGGGCGAGCGAGACGCCAGCCGCACAGATCACCGCACCGACCGTTTCGAGTTGCTCGCGAATCTCGGCCACACTGAGTTGGGCGCGCCACCCCGGGATCGACTCGAGTTTGTCGAGGGTGCCACCGGTGTGTCCGAGGCCCCGACCTGAGAGTTGCGGGACCGCCGCACCACACGCGGCGACGAGGGGAGCGAGGATCAGCGAGATCTTGTCGCCCACGCCGCCGGTGGAGTGCTTGTCGACGCTCGGGCGGGAAAGGTCGCGTAGGTTGAGTCGCTCGCCCGAGGCGATCATGCAGTCGGTCCACGTACGTAGCTCGTGGTCACTGAGTCCGCGAAAGAAGATGGCCATGAGTAGCGCGGCCATCTGCTCTTCGGCGACTTCGTTCGCGTTGTATTCGGCGAGCACCCACGCGATCATCTCGTCAGTGAGTTCGTGTCCGTCTCGCTTGGTGGCGATGACGTCCAGCGCCGAGAAGTCGCTCACGGGTTACGTCGTACTGGCAAGTCGTCGGGACCGAATGCGTCGGGTAGTAACTCACTTAGTCGCTTCGGCTCGTGCCCCTCGCCACTGTCAATGAGCATGTCGGGCCCACCAAATTCGTAGAGCAACTGGCGGCAGCGCCCACACGGCGCGATGGGTTGACCGTCGCCAGCAACCACACTTGCCGCGACGAGCCGTCCACCCTGGTGGCGAGCGAGATCACTCACCAGGGAGCACTCGGCGCACAGAGTCAATCCGTAGCTCGCGTTCTCGACATTGGAGCCGCTAATCAACTCACCACTCGTCGTCAACGCCGCCGCGCCGACGCTCACGCGCGAGTACGGAGCGTAGGAGCGCTGGGTCGCCTCGCGGGCCATGGCGCGCAAGGTATCCCAGTCAATCGCAGGGGTGCCCGTCATGTTTCTCACTGTACACTTTGCGCTCTGTGAACAATTTGTCTAGCTCTTCTCTCGTC
>DATHNV010000216.1:0-2960 GCA_035485615.1 Acidimicrobiales bacterium | reverse complement strand
ACCAGACCAGTTCGTTTACTGGCTTTCCGTCTAAGTCCGATCCCTACAACGACGGCAGCGCGGCGGACCAGGAGGGCGCAATGCTGGTCTACCTCAACGTGACAGCGAAATAGTCAACTCGCGTTCGGACGCGTCAGGGCGCGTCCGGAACTGAGTTCACGCACCGTGGTGAGAGCGGCCCAGCAGTTGTGTGGGCCGCTCTCACCGTGGTAAACGCAGCAGATGAGAACGGTGGACACGTGCGGTACTTGTTGAAGCGCTCGGGAGCCTTTGTGGTGACCTTGTGGATTGCGGTGACGGCGAACTACGCCCTGCCGCGGTTAATGCCCGGCAACCCGGTCGAGACAATGTTCGCGCGCTACCAGGGAAAGGTGAGCCCGACGGCCATTCACTCGATGGAGTTGGACTTCGGTCTCAATACCAAGACCGGGGAGTTGGGCCAGTACGTGGACTATCTTCGTCACCTGGCGTCGGGAAACCTCGGGGTCTCCTTTTCGTATTTTCCCGCGCGGGTCAGCACGCTTATCGGAGAGACGCTGCCCTGGACACTCGGGTTGGTCGGCTTCGCGACGATTCTCGCATTCATCCTGGGCACCGGTCTGGGAATGTTCGCGGCGTGGCGACGGGGCAGCGCCGGCTGGAAGCGCGGTTCGATCGCCGACTCCGTCCTCGTGCCGTTTGGCCTTCTGCTCGGCGCCCTGCCTTCATTTTGGATCTCGCTCATCTTGCTGTACTTCGTGGCCTTCAAGTTCGGGTGGTTCCCGATCGGAGGCGGTGTGGCGGCGGGCGTCGGACTTCTTACCTGGCCCGGGTTCGTCTCACTCATTCACCACGCCGCGTTGCCCGCCATCACGCTCACGTTGATCTCCATGGGACTGTGGATCTTGTTGATGCGCAACAACATGCTGAGCGTGCTCGGCGAAGATTACATAAAGTTCGCTCGCGCCAAGGGCCTGCACGATCGCACGGTGGCCGTGCACTACGCGGCGCGCAATGCCGTCTTGCCGATCTTTGCGCAGTTAGCTCTAGCGCTCGGCATTGTGGTCGGCGGACAGGTTTTCATCGAGATTGTCTTCTCCTATCCCGGCGTCGGTTTTTTACTCTTGAACGCCGTGGAGAATCAGGACTACCCCCTCATCCAGGGCATCTTTCTCATCTTCACGGTCGCCCTGTTGCTCGCCAACTTCCTCGCCGATGCGATCTACGTCCTCGTTGATCCGCGAGTTCGAGTCGGAGCTCGTCAATGAACTGGCGCGAGTTCCGTCACAACCCCCGCGCGATGATCGGCGCATCGATCCTGGCTGGATTTATCGTGATGGCGGTTTTCGCCCCGTTGATCGTGCCGTATGCGCCGACCGCCATTCGCTTTACACCGAACGTTTCTCCCGATGCCGCTCACTGGCTCGGCACGACCATCAACGGCCAGGACATCCTCTCGCAAGTAATTTGGGGAGCCCGAGCGAGCCTCTTCGTCGGCTTCATCTGTGCCACGCTGATCAGCTTGATTCAACTGGTGATGGGCGTCTTCGCCGGGTACGTCGGTGGATTCTTCGATACCGTCGCCAGCGCGGTCACCAACGTCTTTCTCGTCTTGCCGTCACTGCCGCTCCTCATTATTCTCGCCGCGTACCTCCAAGGTGGCAGCGTCTTCGTCTTGATCGCCGTCATCGTCGTGACGGGCTGGGCGTGGGGAGCCAAGGTGCTGCGAGCCCAGGCCATCACGCTGCGAGAACGGCCCTTCGTTCAGGCGGCGCGCATCTCGGGCGAGAGCCGTTGGCACATCGTGCTCACGCACATCGTGCCCAACATGCTCGGCATCATCGTGTCGAACTTCTTTGGCGCCGCACTCTTCGCGGTGTTGGCCGAGGCCGGTTTGGAGTTCATCGGTCTGGGCAACATCAACGACGTCACCTGGGGGACAATGCTCTATTGGGCGCAGGAAGGTAACGCCATCTTGCTGGGGGAGTGGGTGTGGCTCCTCGTGCCTGGTCTGTGTCTGGCGCTGGTGGGCACGTCACTGGGACTGCTCAATTTCGCCGTGGACGAAATCGCGAATCCTCGACTGAGGCGACAAGCGTGAGTGCCCTTCTTGAGATCCGCGACCTCACCGTCGGTTACGGCTGGCATTTCCCCCCAGCCGTAACCGCGGTGCGCGACGTAAGTCTCACGGTCCACGCCGGTGAAGTGGTGGGCGTCGCGGGCGAGTCGGGATCGGGCAAGTCGACGCTCGCTTTCGCGGCAACGGGCCTGCTCGATCCGCCCGCTCGGATTCTGTCGGGCTCGGTTCGATTCGACGGCGCCGAGGTCACGACAATGAGTCGTGAGGAACTGCGCCAAATGCACTTCCAGTCCGCCTCCATGGTCTTTCAGGCGTCGATGAACGTCCTCAATCCCGTGACCCGCGTGGAGTCCCAGTTTCGAGACGCCATGGCCGCTCACGGGGTCACCTCGCGCCACGAGGCGCGCCAACGCGCCGAAGAAGCCTTTGATCTCGTGAAGGTGCCACGTAGGTACCTCGACGTCTACCCGCACCAGCTCTCGGGTGGCATGCGCCAACGCGCCGTGATCGCGCTCGCTCTCGTGATGCGCCCGAAGCTGTTGGTACTCGACGAACCCACGACTGCGCTCGACGTCGTGGTGGAGCGGGCCATTCTTCAGTCGCTCGACGAGTTGCGCCGCGAACTGGGCTTTGGGGTGATTTTCATCACCCACGACCTCTCCCTCTTGGTCGAGATCGCTGACCGCATCGCCATCATGTACGCCGGACGTCTCGTTGAAGAGGCGCCCGCCCGCGAACTCTACGAGAACCCGAAGCATCCCTACACCGTCGCGCTGATGAGCGCTTTTCCCCCGCTCACGGGTGAGCGCCGGCGTTTAACGGGCATCCCCGGTCAGCCCCCCGACCTGAGGGACTTGCCCCCCGGGTGCCCCTACGCGCCGCGCTGTCCGTCATTCATCCC
>DATHNV010000215.1:0-2095 GCA_035485615.1 Acidimicrobiales bacterium | reverse complement strand
GCTTCTCGGCGTCGACGATCTGCTTGAAAGAAGCGCCGAGCGTGCACACCGTCTTGGTGCCACCCGCTTCGATGGCCGCGATGAGTTCGGTCATGACGAGCCCAGGAGACGTTCGAGGAGCGCGTGTTTGATGGTAGGACGGCTACCAAAGACGAGCAGGAGCGAGGCCTCTCGAGTGGAGCGTTCCGCCACGTCACCGCTCAGGGCTGAACGACTTCCTCTCGATACGCCAAGTGCGTGAGCGCAGCGCACCGCGAGCTCGGCCGCCCTCGCGCGGGCGTCGCCGATGGCTTCTACGTCGGCGCGATCGAGGGCGTCGCGGGTATGAACCAAATCGTCGTCGAGCGCGGATGGTCCCACGAGCTCGAGACAACGCCGAGCGACACCGAGGGCCAACGACCCGTTGACGCGCAGTCCCTCGGGTCGCTCGGGTCCTGAGTCGTAGGGCACGCGCTCCACGTAGTGCTCCGCGGGAGCCCTCACGTCGTGAAACGCGAGGGTCACGGTCGCGCTCGCGTTCATCGCCGACAGGTGCAGGGGAGTGACGGTCATCCCGGGAGATTCTCGAGCATCTATGACGAAGGTCGCGACCTCGTTCGCGGCGGTTCGCGCCAGCACCGCCAACTCGTCGACGATGCCCCATCCGCTGACCCAGGGAGAGTCTCCGTTGAGCACCCAGGCCGAATCGATTTCGACTGCGCTGAGACGCGGTGGTCCTGGCAACAGCGCGGTGAAAGACACTCCGCCTTTGATGTCGCCGCGCACGAGGGCGGGTCGTTGGGCGCGCAGAAAGTCTGGCGCGAGTGGGTTGCACGCGCTGCGAAGCAAGCGAAAGTGCTGTAGCCAGACGAACGTGGTGGTGAGACAGGCCCCCGCCAGCAGTTCGACGAGCGCGCACATCTCGGCGAGGTCCAGGTCCAAGCCACCCTCGTCGGTGGTGGCGCTCGCGCCGTACAGGCCCGCGTCCGCGAGTGCCCGAAGATTCTCCTGGGGCAACGTGGCGGACTGATCGACAACGTGTGCGTGGGCACTCAGAAATTCAAGGACGTCGATCAGGCTCGGCACCTTGAGACTGAGTGCGTCAAACGCGGCGGTCTCTCGATCGCGATTATGAAACGAGGAAGTCACCGACGTATTCTCACCGATCCCGGCGAGATCGCTCTATCTGGGTGCGGCGTTCGTGCCAGACAGGTCCTTATCTTCCATCTCCCAGGCGTGATCCAAGGTGTGAAAGGCGCTGTGGCGGATGAGAAACGGCAGGTTCCAGGATCTCATCGGCTTGACCTCGCCCTTGCGGTACGCGACCATCGCCGCCACGTAGTCGTCTCGGTAGGCGGCGACTTCCGATGGGTTCCAGTCCCAGCCGGGCGGGACCTGTAGCCCCACTTTTTTGGCGAAATCCCCCCTCTCGACTCGAATGGTGTGACCAATGATGTGGTCGCGCTCGCGTCCGCCGCCACGCGGTCCCTTGGCCATCGTGGGCGACACGCGAGCCGCTACGGCGTCAAAGTAGGACCAGCATGATCGCAGTAGCTTGACCTTTCGGGCGAAGTCGGCGTCCTCCATCGGTTCGGTCTCGAGTCGACACGGTGAAAACGAGATGCCCCAGAAGTCGGTGGACCCCGTGCCGACTTTCTCTTCGACCACCTTGAAGGCGCCCTGCGCATCGAACTCTTTGGCGAGTCGGACCTTGGCCGCGATGGGCCGATAGCGCGCGCGGTACAACTCGAGAGCGGCGAGTGCGTCTTCGGCGGTCTTTGCGCCGCGACTCCATCCGGGCCAGTCGGGCGCGAAGGCGACCACCTTCTTGTCCTTAGGTCCGTGTTCGATGACCGTGCGTATCGCCACGAGCCGGACGATAACGCGCGGCCCTGACATCTCGCTATACGCCGCGACGTCCCACACGCTTTTGGGACGTTCGGTCACGAAAGACGAAAACCTACGAAATATCTAATTCCTACTACCTAGTAAACAAAGGGAAATAGGGGTCCAATTTGCGCGTAACACAATTGACATGTAAGCGTTGGCACTCATGTCGGCAAATGCGCGGGGGCATTTTGTCAGGACTTACGTCCCGGTAAGGGACGTGTTCCTG
>DATHNV010000214.1:0-2118 GCA_035485615.1 Acidimicrobiales bacterium | reverse complement strand
GCGAGCGCTATGACCAGGGCCGCGGCACCCATCAGGACGCGGCGACTTCGACTCGGCTCGCGCACGAGTCGCGTCACCCGCGACTCGGACCTGTCGTCGTCGCGGATCTGTTCAAAGAGCCGCTCGGCCCCCTCGCCTGATACGACAACGCCATCAGCCGTGGTGCGCAACGCCGAACGCAGCGTGTCTTCATCAATCATGGTCATCCGGTCACCTCATCGTCGAACGAGTGCGAAGCGTGATCTCTCAGAGTGGCGTGCTCGCCAAGTTGCCGGCGAGCTTCACTCAGCCGCGACTTCACGGTCCCGGGCTTGCGCCCAATCGCAATCGCGATCTCGCGCTCGCTGAGGTCGGCGTAGTAGCGCAGCACGACCACGATGCGCAGGTGAACCGGTAGGGCTTTGAGGGCCTCGGTGATGTCATTGACGACCGCGAAACGATCGCTGGCGTCTTCGAGGTCGGGCGTCGCGTCGAGGTCGTGATCCGCCGCGGTGCGCAGTCGGCGAGGAACGTCGACTCGCAACTTCGAGTTGCACGTGTTCACCACCACCCGATAGAGCCACGCGCGCACACTGGACTCGAGAGCGATCGAGTGCCGAAACTTCCAGGCCCGAAGGAAGGCCTCCTGCACGGCATCTTCGGCGTCGGGCTGGTTGCCCAAGATCAAGTACGCGGTTCGAACCGACTGGGGATAGCTCTCTTCCAGCAACGCGGCGAGGTCGCTCACGTCGTTAGCCTGACACGCAGAGGGATCGGCCGATCGGGGAAGAAGGAGACGCCCATACCTATACAGACGCTGGCGCGCCGCCAAAGGTTCGCAGAGATTGTGGCGCGGAGAGCGCGGTGAGCCTTTCCCGAGACACGACCCCTCCGACGTGGCCCTTTCGGCCCAATGTGCGGGCACTTGCGGGAGCGTTGCGCGATCTCGTTCTCACTCGGATCGCCAAGCATTGGGTCACCCTCACCGTCGAGGGGGCTGAAAACCTGGACGGTCTGACGACGAGCGGGCTGTTCATCTTCAATCACAGCGACGACTTTGATGTGCCGGTCCTCTACGCCGCCGTGCCAACCCGGATTCGTCGGCGCCTCGCGGTTGCCGTCGGGGCCAACATTATGGACGAGCATCTCATCCTCGCCTTCGTTGCTCGGTTCTTCTATGCGGGATTCGCGTTCGCGCGCGTCCCGCCGTTCCGATCGAGTTTGCGCTACGTCGGTGAACTCGTGGCGTCGGGGCGCCACGTGTTGCTCGCCCCCGAGGGTGAGCTCAGCGAGAACGGCGAACTCGGAGAGTTCAAGCCGGGAATCGGACTCTTAGCGATCAAACTCGGCGTGCCAGTGATCCCCATGAGGATCGACGGACTGTACGGCACGGTGCCGATGCACGCCTGGTGGCCCAAGCGCCACTCCACGGTCACCGTGCATATCGGTGCGCCGCTTACGTTTGGGCGAGACGACAAACCACGAGACGTAGCGATCGCTCTGCGCGAGGCCGTGCAGAACCTCTAACTACCTGCGATACGAGAAGAAGCCCTCACCGGACTTTCGACCGAGCAGTCCCGCCGCCGTCATTCGTGAGAGCAGCGGTGGTGGGGCGAGGTGCGGTTCCTTGAACTCTTCGTAGAGCGACTCTGCGACCGCCAGAGTGGTGTCGAGGCCGATCAGGTCGGTGAGCGCCAGTGGTCCCATGGGGTGCGCGCAGCCTTCGACCATTCCGGTGTCGATGTCCTCGGCACTCGCGTACCCGGCCTCGACCATGCGAATCGCCGAGAGCAGATACGGAATGAGCAGTGCGTTCACCACGAAGCCGGCTCGATCCGGCGAGGTGATGACCTTCTTGCCCAGCACGTCCCGGGCGTAGTCGATGGTGCGTTCGGTCGTCTCGGGGCTCGTGCGCAGCGAGGAGATCACTTCGACCAGGCGCAGCACGGGCACCGGGTTGAAGAAGTGCATTCCCACAACCTGCTGGGGGCGCTTGGTTGCCATGGCCACGGTGATGATGGGAATGGACGACGTGTTGGTGGCCAGGATGGCGTTGGGGTCGGCGACCGCTTCGTCGATGCGGCGAAAGACGTCTAGTTTGAGGCTCTCGTTCTCGGCGACCGCCTCGATCACCATCTC
>DATHNV010000213.1:0-7388 GCA_035485615.1 Acidimicrobiales bacterium | reverse complement strand
AAGCGCGCCGTTCACCGCGGTGACCAGGCTGAGCGCGACTTCGTCCAGTCCAACCTGCGTCTCGTGGTCTCGATCGCCAAGAAGTACCAAGCGTCGGGCCTGCCCCTCTTGGACCTCATCCAGGAAGGCAACCTCGGCCTGATGCACGCCGTCGAGAAGTTCGACTGGCGCAAGGGCTTTAAGTTCTCGACCTACGCCACGTGGTGGATTCGTCAAGCGATTACCCGCGGTATCGCCAACACGGGTCGCACGATTCGCCTACCGGTGCACGCCGGTGACACGCTCGCGCGCGTGCAAAAGGCCCAGTCACGCCTCGAACTCAAGTTCGGCCGTCCGCCGACCATCAAGGAACTCTGCGAAGAGTGCGAGATGCCCGAAGACAAGTTGATTGAAGCCCTGCGCTTTCGCTCCGAGCCCATCTCGCTGTCCGAGCCGCTGCGCGAGGATGGCGACGCCGAGCTCGGCGACGTGGTCGAGGACCGCTCGGCCGAGTCGCCCTTTGACGTGGCGGCCGTCAAGATGATGCCCGCCGCCATCGAAAAGCTGCTGCAGCCACTCGACGAGCGCGAGCAGAAGATCCTGCGCATGCGTTTTGGTCTCGACGGCGCGGGCGAGATCCGCACCCTCGAGGACGTGGGAGCCGAGATGAACCTGACTCGCGAGCGCATTCGCCAGATTGAAGCGCGCGCCATGAGCAAGCTGCGTCACCCCTCCTCGGACACCGGGGCGCGGGACTTGCTAACGCTCTAGCGACGCTGCAGATGTAGCCCGCCGAGGGCGGCCGCGACACCGACCACCACCGCACTCACCACGAAGGGCGTGTGGGACTTCGAGTGACTGAGTGCGGTGACCGGGTGGCTGAAGGTGAGAATCGGCCAGCCACGATCGTGCGCGATGCGCGCGAGCACCCGATCGGGATTGACCGCGTAGGGATTGCCCACCACTTCGAGCATCGGGACGTCGGTCTCGGAGTCCGAGTACGCGTAGGACGCCTCCAGATCGATGCCGCGCACCGCGGCGAGTTCCTTGATGGCGACGGCCTTGTTGGGACCCTGCGCCCAGAAGTCCATCTCGCCGGTGAACTTGCCATGCTCATCGATCGTGGCTTGTGAGGAGATCGCTCCGGTCATTCCCAGCAGTTCGGCGAAGGGCTCGACGATCTCGGCGGGCGCACTGGACACGAGGTAGACCTCGTCGCCCTGGGCGAGATGAAAGTCCACCAACTCCAGGGCTTCGGCGTAGATCAAGGGCTCAACGACCTGACTGAGGGTTTCTTTGACGACCCGTCGAACCTCGTCGCGGTCCCAACCCTGAGTGATTTTGAGGGCCGAGTTGCGCACCTTGTCGAGGCGCTCGTCATCAGCGCCGAAATGCTGGAACCAGAGTTGACCGATGACGGCGCGCACCAGCGTGCGCTTATTGAGCAGTCCGGCCGCGTGGAGTTCGGGCCCGAGAGCAATGAGCGACGACTTGACGATGACCGTCTTATCTAGGTCAAAAAACGCTGCCGCCACTCATCCATGCTAGGCGGGGGGTGGTGCGCACAACCCTTTCATTTACGCGATAAAGGCGGCCGTCGCGTCGTCCTTGGCGTCACTACGCGACATCAACACAACGTGATCGTGTTCGAGGAAGTACATGGAGCCGGTCGGAACGAGCGGTTGCTCGTTGCGTACGACCGCGACGACTCGCAACGAATCGGGCAGGCGAAGCTCGTCGAGCGTCATGTTTCCCACGACCGCCGGTGAGTCCGCGTCGAGGGTCACTTCGATCAAACTCATCTTGCCGTGCGCCAGCGTCATGAGTTCGATGATCGCTCCGACCTCCACGGCCTCATCCACCAGCGAGGTGATGAGCGCGGGCGTGGACACCGACACATCGACGCCCCAACTTTCGTTGAAGAGCCACTCGTTGCGCGCGTTGTTGACGCGACTGATGACGCGCGGGACGCCGAACTCCTGCTTGGAGAGCCAACTGATCACGAGGTTGTCCTCGTCGTCGCCGGTGGCGGCGATCATGACGTCCGCGCTGCGCACGTCGGCTGCGGCCAAGCTCGAGTACTCGCACGCGTCCGCCGCCAGGACGGTGACGCCGGGTAGGTACGACTTGAGTTTCTCGGCGCGCTCGGTCACCTGCTCCATGAGGGTGACGTCGTGGTGACGGTCGACGAGGTCCAGGGAGATCGACGTGCCCACCGATCCGCCGCCCGCGATGACGACTTTCACAGGGGCGTCCCTTCCAGAAGTTCACTCAAGGTCTTGAGTCCGTCGTGGGTGACGAGGAACTCCAAGAGATCGTCCTCCTGGGCGAAGAGACCCTCAATGTTGACCCGGCCCACGCCGGCTCGGATGAGCCCCACCAGGCGCACACTTTCGCCCACATTGAAACTGGTGACCGGGCGTCCGGCGAGCGCGTCGGGCACGATGCGCTCGACGAGGTGGATGGAGTTGGCCATGTCGGACCACTCGATCGACTCATCGGCGGGCAGCATCCAGCGCTTCACCTGTCGGGTGGTCCACAGCGAGGTGGCGACGGTGGGAATGCCGAGTTTCATGTAGATGTCGGCGCGCGCCGGGTCGTAGATTCGCGCCACGACGTTCTTGATGTTGTAGTGGTCGCGCGCGATACGGGCACAGAGAATATTGGTGTTGTCGCCGCTGGTCACCGCGGCCAGGGCGTCGGCGGTGGTCGCCTCGGCGCTCGCCAGGGTGTCGCGATCGAAGCCCGACCCGACGATGGTGCGGCCGTTGAAGTGGGTCAGGCGGCGCAGACTGTCGCGATTTTTGTCGATTACGACGACCGAGTGACCCTCATCGGAGAGGTCCATGGCCAGTTCCGAGCCAACTCGGCCGCACCCGACCACGATGATGTTCACGAATTCATCATAGGAAGTAGCCACAACTTTGCCGGTGGTGCGCACGCGCGAGGCGTCCCCAGAGCAGTGGGAGAGGACAACAACTGACTTAGTATCGACACCGTGTCTGAAGAGGGAAAGATAGCGTCTCCGCGCGCGCCCCTACTTACGTCACACGCCAATCTGGCGAAGTTTTACCCCGAAACGCTGAACTATCGCCTGAAGCGGCTCTTCCTGGGTAAGCCCCTCGTCAGCGAGCAGCTGAGTGGTGAACGTCTGAGTCGTCCCATTGCCCTGGGCGTGCTCGCGCCCGACTGCATCTCGTCATCGGCGTACGGCACCGAAGAGATCCTCACCCAGATGACGCCCTACGTGGGCCTGGCCGCCTTCGCGCTGGTCGTGCCAATCATGTTCGTCATCATCGGCGTGCTCTTGTTCGTGACGATCTCGTACTGGGACGTCATCAAGTACTACACGACGGCCGGTGGGTCGTACGTGGTGGCGCGGGACAACTTCGGGCCCAAGGTCGCCCAGGTGGCGGCCGTCGCCCTTCTCATTGACTACACCGTCACGGTTGCGGTGCAGTGCTCGGCCGGCACGGCCGCCCTCACGACGGCCTTTCCCGCACTGACGAAGCACTTTCCGATCTTTGGCAACGGGACTGTTCCGCTCACCATCTTCGTCGTGCTCGTGCTCATCTTTGGCAACCTGCGGGGCCTGCGCGAAGCGGGTAGCTACTTTGCGTTTCCGACGTACTTCTACGTACTGGCGCTGGGCTCGACCATCATCCTGGGGTACTACAAGAAGTTCGCGGGGACCCTGCACGTCATTCCCGTGCCGGCCACCCACCTGCTCGTCGAAGGCCGCCTCGGACACTCGGGCAGTGGTTTGTTGATGGGTCTGGCGTTCATCTCGTTGTTGCGCGCCTACGCCAACGGCGGCTCGTCGCTCACGGGGCTCGAAGCCATCAGCAACGGCGTGGGGAGCTTTAAGCGGCCCGAGTCGCACAACGCTCGCACGACGCTCGTGGTGATGTCGTGCGTGCTCGGATTCCTCTTGATCGGCACCGCACTGCTGGCCCACTGGACCCACGCCCTGCCCTACGCCGCGGGATCACCCACCGTGGTGGGTCAAGAGGTCAGCGACGTCTTTGGTGCGCACGGTGCGGGACACGTGATCTTCTTCATCGTCCAACTCGCGACCGTCGCCATTCTCTACACGGGTGGCAACACCTCGTTCAACGGGTTTCCGTTCCTCGCCAACTACGTGGCGGGTGATAAGTATCTGCCGCGCCAGCTCTCCAAGCGCGGCCACCGCCTGGCGTTCTCCAACGGCATCCTCGTCCTGGGCGTCGTGTCCCTGCTGTTGATCATCGCCTTTAAGGCGTCGGTCAACTCGCTCGTCGCGCTCTACGCCATTGGCGTCTTTACCGGTTTCACGTTGGCCGGGGCCGGCATGGTGGCGCGCCACCTGCGCGAGCGCGACGCTCACTGGCGCCGGGGAGTGGCGATCAACCTGACCTCGGCCACGGTCACGTCGTTGGTCGTGCTCATCTTCGTCATCGTGAAGTTCGCCGAGGGCGCGTGGATCATCGTGGTGGTCGGGCCGCTCATGTACTGGGGACTCCTGCGCTTCCACCGTCAGTACATGCGCGAAGAGAAAGCCTTCGAGGCGAATAGTGCGCGAGCGGGTCACCAGATTCGAACCAATCGCGTCATCGTGTTCGTCGACAACTACGACCTGCCCACCGAGCGCGCCCTGCTGTACTGCAGTTCCCTCGCCCCCTTCTCGGTGCGCGCGGTCCACTTCGACGTGGACAACCTCGTCACCAAACGCCTCGAAGCCAGTTGGGGGCGACCGAATACCGCCTCGGCCAACATCGCCCTCGAGGTCGTGGAGTGCGAGGACCGCCGGATCGATCGCGCGGCACTCGAGTTGGTGGCCGACGTGGTGCGAGATCCCGACGTGTTCTGCATGGTCATCCTGCCCCGGCGGGGATTTATCTCACGCCTCCAGCGCCTCTTGCACGATCGCACGGCCGATCAGATCGCCGACGCGGTCATGCACGTGCCGCGCGTGGGGGCGACGATCATTCCGTACCGCGCGATGCGTCGCATCAGCGAGGGCGTCATCCAAGAAGAGCCGGCCGGCGACGAGGTCACTCGCGGTGGCCTGCGCAGCACCGGCACCATGGCCGCCGACGTGAAGCTGGCTGAGCGCTCGACCGACGCCGCGCCCATCGGCGGACTGATGGAACGAGAGTTCGTCGAGATCGCCGGGCGGGTACGCGCCATGTCGATTGGTCACGAGAGCGGCGTGCACGAACTGCGCTGTGTGATCGCCGATAACACCGGCTCCATCACGCTGGTCTTTCAGGGCCGCACCAACGTGCCGGGTATTGAGCGCGGTACACGACTCATGGTCAAGGGCACCGTGACCTCACTGCGGCGCGAGGCGGTCATCCTCAATCCGCAGTACGAAATTGTGGCCGCCCCGTCGAACGACCGTTGAGACTAACTCAACGTTCGCGCCAAATCTCGACACGATGTCGATTCGAACCTCCTGCGGTGAAAGACCCGGTGAGAGTCTTTGCCGTGCCTAGGTTGGGTTGAACCAGAACACGTCGGCGATAGTGTGTCACGCCGTGAGAGACCAACGAGGTAATGAGCATGGCTAGAGCCCTCGTGATCGTCGAGTCCGTGGCCAAGGCGAACCGCATTCAAGGCATGCTCGGACCCGACTACATCGTCAAGCCCTCGGTCGGTCACATCCGCGATCTGCCCCAAAGCGCGGCGGAGATTCCCGCGTCGGTGAAGGGCGAAAAGTGGGCGCGCCTCGGCATCAACGTGAACGACCACTTCAAGCCCGTCTACGTCGTCTCGAGTGACCGCAAGAAGATTGTCGCGGAACTCAAGGCGGCCCTCAAGCAGGTCGACGAGCTGTACCTCGCGACCGACGAAGACCGCGAGGGCGAAGCCATCGCCTGGCATCTCCAAGAGGTGCTCAACCCGAAGGTGCCGGTCAAGCGGATGGTCTTTCACGAGATCACCCCGGCCGCCATCACCAAGGCGGTTGACGAGACCCGCGATCTCGACCTGCGCCTGGTGGACGCTCAGGAGGGTCGGCGCTTCCTCGATCGACTGGTGGGCTACGAAGTCTCGCCGGTGCTGTGGCGCGCGGTCGACAAGGCCCGTTCGGCGGGCCGCGTCCAGTCGGTCGCCATTCGCTTGGTCTGTGAGCGCGAGCGCGAACGCATGGCGTTTCACTCGGCCACCTGGTTTGACGTCACCGCCACGCTCGACGCCACGACATCCTTTGACGCGACGCTTGACAGCGTGAACGGTGTGGCGCTCGCCACGGGCAAGAACTTTGACGCTCACGGCCAGCTCGACGCCAAGGGCACGATCGAGGTGTTGGGCGAGCGAGTCGCACGTTCCATCGCCCACGAACTGACCGGCGCTGCTCTCGTCGTTGAGTCGATCACCTCGACTCCACGCACCCAGCGGCCCCAAGCTCCCTTCATGACGTCGTCGCTGCAGATCGAAGCCAGTCGCAAGCTGCGCTTCGATCCCGAGCGCACCATGCGCGCCGCCCAGCGACTGTATGAAAACGGCTGGATCACCTACATGCGGACCGACTCCACGACGCTCTCGGACGAGGCGATTCGCGCGGCCCGACGCCACGCGGCCGAGATGTTCGGCGACGACTACGTTGCGGAGTCACCGCGTCGCTACGACCGCAAGGTCAAGAACGCCCAAGAGGCGCACGAAGCGATTCGCCCCGCCGGTGAGTCGTTTCGCTCACTCGATGAGGCCCAGGGCCAACTCGGGGGAGACGAGCGCGCACTGTATGACCTCATCTGGAAGCGAACCATCGCCTCGCAGATGGTCGACGCACGCCTCACGCAAGATCGTGTGCGCCTGACCGGTCGTTTGAGCAACGTCGAGGAGCGAGGCGACGTGGCGGTGGGACTCAGCGCGAGTGGGCTGCGCATTGAGTTCGCGGGATTTCGGCGCGCCTACGTGGAAGGTACCGACGACCCGGAGGCCGAGCTCGCCGACCAGGAACGGATTCTGCCGTCGTTGAGCGAGGGCGCGACGCTCGCCGTGTCAAAGGCAGAAGCCAAGGCGCACGACACCCAGCCGCCGGATCGATACTCCGAAGCGACGTTGATCAAGAAGCTCGAAGACCTGGGAATTGGTCGACCGTCAACCTACGCATCGGTGATGAAGACCATCGACCGGCGTGGGTACGTCTGGAAGAAGGGTAAGTCGCTGGTTCCGACGTTCCGCGCGTTCGCGGTCGTCAACCTCTTACAGAGTTACTTCGCCGATCTCGTCGACTACCAGTTCACGGCCGCCATGGAAGACCAGCTGGACGAGATCGCCCAAGGGCGCCAGGACCTCGAGCCGTGGCTGCGCAAGTTCTACTTCGGTGACGCCACCGCGGAGAGTGACTTCGCTCGCCAGGGACTGGAGCACGTCACCCACGAGCCCCACGAGTTCGATTTCGCGGCCATTAACTCACTGGTGCT
>DATHNV010000212.1:0-4072 GCA_035485615.1 Acidimicrobiales bacterium | reverse complement strand
CGACGCCCACAATGGGCTCAACTTGGAAGCCGGGTACGGGACGGTTTGAGGCGGTCAGAACGGCCACGATTTCGGCGCGAGGCGTCACGTGGTGGAGAGTCTCCACGACGAGTCTCGCCTCGTCTCCCACCTTCAATGGGTCTGAATGCGTGAGATCACTCACGTCCGAACCACATCTTTCGCTCAGGCCCTTGGAATTCCAACGTTAGCAGGACTTGACTATCTAGGAAAGAGCGTCTGATCAGTGACTTTAGAACTCTTTTCCCCACGGTCTGCACAAAATCTCACATTTTGTATGAATTTGCGGAGCCGTTGAGTACGGACATGTTCCCGTTGGCGCCATGGTCGGCTCTACCGTTCAAGCCGGCGTCCGCGCCGTGGTCCACACTGCGCGGTAGTTGGGGCGTACGACGCAGCACCTGGCTGAGCGGCCGGCGAATGCTGTGCACACTCGGGGGCGGTGCATGAAAGACCCGCAGCACCATCGCCATCGTCTCGCCGTCGTCAAGGTCCCACGCCGCCCGGAAGCGCTGCATGAGCTCGTACATCTCATCGAGATATCGTTCGCCTCCCAAGCCAAGCAGGTCTTCCTTCGAAGTGGCGTAGAGAAAGAGTGGAGAGACGGGTTGTGCGGCGAGTCCTTCGGACTCGACGCTAAGCCAGAATCTCTCGATCGCGGCTCCACCCCGCACGTACCAGCGAGGATCGGCTTTCGGCACCGTGATGAGGGCTAATGCCGACGACGAGGTAACCAGCATCTGCGTGCGCAGACCGAGGGCCTGGCCCCCTCGCCAGTCGCTCAGCTCCGCCATGACGTCAGGACGGGCAATCAGTCCCATGGCCCCCATCGTGGCGGGGTCCATCTCTAGGGTGCGCACGTCTAGACCGTCATCGAGCGCGTCGCGACCGGGCCAGCGCAACTCCGAGAGCATCTCCGCGTGGATCTGGGGAATGAGAAAACGCAGTCGATCGGACTGCCCGAGTAGCTTGGCCAGCGTCTCGATCTGATCCCGGTCACTGGAAAAGCGCAGCTGCGCACCCTCTCGTTCCACGCTGCGCGCAAACTGAGCCACTGTCGCGTCATCAATTGGCGCTGGCCGACCGAAGCGGCGATTCGCCGAACGCGAAATCACCGAACCGCGAAGCCGCGCGATCGATGCGTCAACTTGCGTTCCCAGTTGCAACGTCGCCACGTGTTCAGAGTTAGTGCCTTCGGGAAAGAGTTCGACCGAGCCGAGCTTCTTGAGCGAGGCCGCAGCCACCCGTGCATTGAAGAGTGACGCGCCGAGTGCGATGTAGCTCCCTCGAAGGCGAACGTCCATCGACGAGGTGCTGCGTTCGGGTTCCACGTAAAAGCGGATCTGATCGTGATCGGCCTCGAAGCGCCACGGTTGCACGTTGCCCCCCGAAGGAGCGCGACGAGCGGCGTCGACGATGACGTCGATTGGATCGTCGCTGTCCGTGGGCGGATCTTCTGGTGCTGGTTGACGAAGTTGATCCTCGGCGTCAGCGTCGGTGTCGACCGCAGCGATGTCGGAGAGGATCTCTTCGACATCGAAGCGCACGCGACCCGAGTGAAGTTCGCCGCCCAATGCGAAACGGCGCACTGCCGCGGCCACGGTCACGGCTCCAAGAGTCACTTCGCTCGCGAGTTGCGGCCAGCCGGTGATGGTCGATCCGAGTTCGAACATCGACGCGGCACCACGAGCCGACGCGTCCTTCGCGCCGAGCAGTCGCACCACAAAAGGAGTCTTCTCGGCCGTCGAGAGTCCCTTCAATCGATCGAAGTCCATGTCGCCGAGAATTCCGTGAAAGAGCGGACGCTCAGGCTCCAGGTCGAACCGCTCGACATCGAGGACGCCGCGGTCGCTGGTCTCCATGATCACCGGTATCCCACGCGCCCGCGCACCCTCTCTGACGAGGAATTTTATGTCAAGAGAATCGCACTCCTCGATCACGAGATCAAGGCCATCCAGAAATGAACCAAGGTTCGATTCGGTGATGCCCTCGGTATTGACCATCACCTCGAGGTAGGGATCAATCTCGGCAATGCGTCGAGCAAGCACAACCGCCTTGTTCACACCCAGGTCCATCACACCCGCGGGCACCCGATTCAGATTGGTGACTTCGAGGGTATCGAAGTCGGCGACACGCAACTCGCCGACCAGTCCTTCCATGGCCAGCACGTGTGCGATGGAGTGGCCGGCGCTCGATCCCACGACGCCGACGCTCAATGTACGAAGATGCGACTGCTCGTCGCGGGTCAACTTGTTGTGATTACGATCGAGGCGCAGCGTATTGAACGCCCGGGGCCCGAGTAGTCGCACGAGTGAGCGACGCCACGGGTAGTACACCCAGCGTTGGCCCTCGTCGAGAAGAGAGCGAGATGGCGTCGGTCGAATCTCGTTGAGCTGGGCGATCTGCTCGTCGAATCGGTCGAGTATCTGCAGCGACGGGTCTTCTCGTAACACGCGCAGTACCTCGCGCTGGCTTCGCTCGGTGACGTCGAGCACGACGGGGCGGCGCGATTTCATGACGATGGAGTCGTCGGGCTCGACTCCGGCCCCTACTTTGGCCGGTCCGCGCGACAGTTGCTCGCCCTCGATGCGAAGGGCCTGCTGATTGGACTCAGTGCTCATCTCGTAGCTCAGGGTGCGACGGAACGCGACCGCGACGGTGCGGTACCGATCGTCAGGAAAGGGCACCCACGACGTGCCGAGTTGAACGCCGCCCGTGAGCGCTCCAACCTCTAGGAGACGATCAGAGATCGCCGCGACGGCGAACTCTGCGCCAAGCCAGTTCATGGCGTGGACAAAACACCGAGCCATCGCGACAGCCAGTCGCTGTCCAACGACGGATTCACCCTTTGACCAGGCACCCTTGCTCTCGATCGCGCCAAACTTGGCTTCGCGATCGATCGTGGTCTTAATCTCATCGATGTCCGAGGAGTCTGCCATCTCTTCGACCATCTCGGCCTGATGGCTCCCCTCGAGGGGGCCGTGGAAACGAACCCCGGCGACGGCTTCGCCCTCGGCGGTGAAGCCGAGAAAGAAGAGCGGCACGCCGTTGCCTTCTTCGAAGTCTCGACGTCGAAGTGTCTCTTCGACGCCACGACTCCGATAGACACCTTCGGCGCCGTCCAGGTACACCTTCCACAGATCCGGACGTTCGAGAGGATGGTGCCCTTCAAAGCGGATACCCGAGGCGTGGTCGACAAAGCTCGCTCCGTAGCGATAGCGCTGGCCAACTGCGTTTCCCACTGAGACAACCTCTCGACGTGATAGATGGAGAGACCCTCGTACCGAAGCTCTGCCGTCCTAAAAACTATAATTTGACAACCCTCGAGCGTGAGGGAGCCTCGTGGGTCGTGGCGTTCGGCCCCGGCGCTCGCTCAGATTGCTATCTCGAGGAGGCACTTGTGCTACGACTGACCACGGCAACGTTCGCCGTCCCCCTGACCTGGGGTCGCGCCGGCGCGGAGAGGAACGAGACGTGCTAGCCATATTGATTGTCGGATGCGGACTACTGGGCCTGGCCATCGGGTCATTTCTGAACGTCGTCATCTACCGCGTACCTCGCGACGAATCCATCGTGACCCCGCGTTCGCGCTGCCCGTCGTGCTCCGCACCGATCAAGGAGTACGACAACGTTCCCGTATTTTCTTGGATCGTGTTGGGGGGCAAGTGCCGACAATGTCACGCGCCGATCAGTCCGCGCTACCTCGTCGTGGAGATAACGACCGGGCTCCTGTTCGCGGGTTTGGGAGCCCGAATGGGCTACAACTGGGCGCTACCGGCGTTTCTGGTCTTCGTGGCCACACTGCTGGCCCTCGCTTGCATCGACCTCGAACTCTTGATCCTGCCCAAGAAGATCATCTATCCCGCGCTCGTTCTTGTCACTTTGCTGCTGGTGATGGCGTCGGGCGGCACGCACGATTGGAATCGGCTTGGCATAGGTGCGATCTGTGCAGTTGCTTGGTTCGCACTTTTCTTCGCGATGAACTTCGCTAGCCCACGAATCCTAGGGTTCGGGGATGTTCGTCTGTCCCCCCTACTTGGACTCGCTTTGGGAT
>DATHNV010000211.1:0-2672 GCA_035485615.1 Acidimicrobiales bacterium | reverse complement strand
ATCAATTCACGCGAACCTTTCCGCTAAACGACCCGAACTTTACCGCCGCATCCCACATGCCGCAACGTACGCATCGTTAATCACGCGTGAACCTGAATACCCAGTCCGAGGTCCAAGCGCATCGACTCGAGAATCCATATCGCGGTGCTTAGAACGAACGAGTCAATATCCACCGCGGCGATGCGGCCCGCGTACTTCGCCGCGAGTGGCGCGCACGCCCTGCGCGCCACGTCGTCGAGGTGGCCCGCCACCGAGGCCCACATGTTGGGCCAGTAGCTCTGGTAGTAGACCGTCGGGTCGAAGTTTGTAAAGACCTCTCGCAGGTTGTCGACGATCTCGCCGATGAACTGTTGGTGCAGCGCAACGTCGTCGCGGGAGCCCAGTCGTCCCATGTGTCCACTGATCAGGTGGCTCCACTCGTATTCGAGCGCGATCGCGGGCGCGGCGATGTAGCCGGGCACGTCCACGGCGAGGTTCAGGCTGTAGATCGGCACCCATCCGACGTTGATGACATCCACGAGCATCAGGGTGTCATGGTTCGGCAGATAGATGTAGCTGGTGTCAGGCGAGTGGCTGGAGCCGTGCCAGCCGAGCTCGATGTGCTCTCCCCCGATCTCCAACGTGCGACTGTCTTGGAAGGTCTCGTCGGGCGCGGGCCGATTGGGATCGTTGTCGCGCAGCATGAGACGTCGAGTCTCCTCGTGCGCGATCCGCACCACGTCCGTGCCAAAGAGGGACGAGGCGTTGCCGTGGTCGGCGTGGTGGTGGGAGTGAATGAGATACCTGACCTTGTTGCTGGCGTCGTTGGCGTGAGCGATCTCGTCGATGGCCCGCTGGATGTTGTGGCCGAGCGTCGCGGGCGCATCCAGCAGGATCACGCCTTCGGGCGTCGTGAGAAAGCCGCACTGGTAGACACCGTCGGTCACCCAGTAGAGGTTGCCGTCGATTTGACCGACGTAGTAACCCTGTTCGTTCACTGCTGGCCCGAGAGATGACTCGGGCACCGGGGCAAACTGCGGTAAAGAATCGGCGCTCACCGGACTCAGATCTAACGTCATCGTTCTTCTCCTTCACTGTCGTTGCCGCGACTATATAGCATTCTGCTTGCGTGAGCAAGCAACTTTCCTCGATGGCGTGCGAGCTCGACGAATCTTCTATTTGCTGGTGCGACGACGGACGCTCCGGACGGCGCGAGTGGTGACGCTATCGAGACGTTCGAGGTTCCGAGGCGGGATCTTCGAGATGGGCGGCGACCTCGGACAGCGATGTTGCCACGCGATCCAGTGCGGCGGGATCGAGGTGATCTAGAAACCGACATCGCACGCTGGCGAGGTGAATTGGCCACGCCGTCTTCAACTTGGCCATGCCGCGCGGGGTGAGTCTCGCCACATTGCCCCTAGCGTCTGCGAAACTCGCGGTCTTCGTCACGAGTCCGCGACTCTGGAGTTCGTCGACGATGCGAGTCATACGGCTGGCCGACAAGCCAGTCGCGCTGGCCAGATCCGCCATGCGTAACTCCCGATTGGGGGCCTCCGAGAGGTGCATGATCGTCGTGTACTCGCTGGCGCTGATGCCGGCGCCCTTCATCAGATCGTTGTCCAACTGGCGCGGCATTGCTTTGACGATCCGCATGACCGCGCGCCACAGAACCTCTTCGTTCGACGATAAGGGGTTGACACTGGCCACGACCTGAAGTCTAATTTGCTAAGCCAAGCAAATTATTGCGGAGCGGAGGAGTTTGCCCGGTCCTCGATACGATCCAGCAAAGTCAGAAAGTGAGGTGCCGGCAATGACGAACCAAGACAACTCCGGGCGTGTCGCGGTGGTGGTGGGCGCGGGCAGCGGACTCGGACAGGCCACCGCACTCAAACTCGCCGCCCTCGGAATGAGGGTCGTCGCGGTCGACCGCAATGAGCAGGGCTTGGAGAGTCTGCCTTCCGAGATTGCCCGCGAGAACGTCGATGCGACGGACCCCAGTACGGCTGGCCCGCTGTTTGAACGTATTGCCAGCGACGTGGGTACGCCGGAGGTGCTGGTGAACACGGTCGGCGCGTTCGACTTGGGCGACGCGATGACAACAACGCCCGACCACTTGCGACTCATGTTGGACGTGAACCTCGGAGCCGCCCTGTGGCTGAGTCAGGCGGTCGCTCCCTATATGCAGCAAAAGGGATCTGGTGCGATCGTGCACATCACGTCGCGACCCGGCCTCGAGCCCGCCGCCGGCATGGCGGCCTATGCGGTGAGCAAAGCCGCCCTCGTCCATTTGACTCGCGTCCTCGATCTCGAGCTTCGCCCACTGGGCATTCGCGTGAATGCCGTGGCGCCACAACTCATTTTGACGCCGAAAAACCAAGCCATGTTGCCCGCCGACGTGCTGGCGCACGCCGTGACGCCCGAGGCGATCGCCGACGTCGTGGCCTTCTTGGTCAGTGACGCCGCCGCTCCGGTGAGCGGTGCCATTCTCCCCGCCTATGGCGCCTGAACAGACTCGCGACAACATCGACCAGGTACGTTCGTACCTGCGCAGTGCCGACCCGGTATTGGGGGCGCTCATTGACGCGAGCGCGCCATTCGACCCACGAGAGTGGCCGAGTGAGGTTCCCGTCATGGACTTGTTTCGAGTCCTGTTGTTCCAGATCGCGGGACAGCAGTTGTCGGTGGCCGCCACG
>DATHNV010000210.1:0-2561 GCA_035485615.1 Acidimicrobiales bacterium | reverse complement strand
CGTGATCGGCACGCCTGCGAGGGATGGGACGATGTCGGCATTTACCGCCCCAAAGTCGGCGTTGGAGGCTCTCACTTCAGCCAGCATCGACCGCTCGACGCCAAAGAGCGAGAGCATCTCGGGCGACCACGTGCGGGATTTCAGGTCCAGCAGCGACGTGCGCGAGGCGTTCGAGGCGTCGGTGAGGAACTGGCCACCATCGACGCCGCCGGTCAAGACCCACAGCAGCCAAGTGTCGATCGTGGCGAAGGACGGTACTCGCGCCCCATCGGCCAGACCCCGCTCGAGCATCCAATGAATCTTGGTGGCCGAGAAGTACGGGTCGAGGATGAGGCCGGTTGTTTCTCGCACGGCGGGTCCGTGTCCTTCGTCCTCGAGGCGCTGGCACATCTCGCTCGTTCGACGGTCCTGCCACACAATGGCGCGAGAGATCGGCGCGCCGTCGTCGTAGTCGAATCCGACTGTCGTTTCGCGCTGGTTGGCGATGCCCAGGGCCACGACCGTATGGCCGGCGCTGCGAACTCGCGCAGCGACGTCTTCGAGCGTGGCGATAGCCAGTTCGACGATCTCCAGCGCGTCGTGCTCGACCTCGCCGGGGGAGGGGTAGAACTGGTTGAGTTCCCGGTACGACTCGTCGACGACGTGGAGGTCGTGGTCGAAGGCCACGCTGCGAACGCCCGTGGTACCCGCGTCCAGCGCGAGAATCAGCTCCATGGGCTCAGGCTACCCAGCGACCAACTGCCAATTCGCCCTCGCACCTGGGTAGTTGCGCCCGACTTCGGGACTCGATAACATACAACCAAATGGTTGTAGATCAAATGTCCGATGAAGAGGTCGACCGGCTCTTCCAAGCCCTCTCGGACTCGACACGTCGCGACATCCTCCAGCGATCGATCACCGATGAGCAGTCGGTCTCCGCCCTCGCGCGTCACTACGACATGAGCTTCGCGGCGATCCAAAAGCACGTCGCGGTCCTCGAACGAGCCGCGCTCGTTACCAAGGAAAAGCGGGGGCGCGAGCAGATTGTTCGCGGACACGAAGCCACGATCCGCACCGCCCAAGGCGTGCTGGAACTCTTCGAGGACCTGTGGCGCGAGCGGGCGAGCCAAATAGCGCGAATACTCGCCACTGAGAAAGGAAAGCCATGACCATCATGAGTTCAACGAAGGACGCGACTGATCTCACTCTGGTCTTCGTGACCGAGTTCAACGCCACTCCCGAACAGGTGTGGGAGGTATGGGAGAACCCGCAGTTACTGGAGCAGTGGTGGGGGCCTTTCCTGTACCCAGCCACCTTCGTGCGACACGATTTCGTCGAAGGTGGTGAGTCGCGCTACTTCATGACCGGTCCCGAGGGGCAGATTGCACCGGGCTTTTGGCACATCGAGACCATCGACAAGCCGCGTTACGTCGCCTTTGTCAACGGCATCGCCGGCGAGGACGGCGAGCCGCACCCCGAGATCAAGCCCATGGCCGCTTCGATGACCCTCGAAGCGATCGACGGGGGTACGCGCATGACGGTCACGAGCCGATTCCTTAGTACCGAGCACATGGAGTGGTTCCTCGAGACCGGGATGGAAGAGGGGATGGGCCAGGCGCTCACCCAGATCGACGCGCTGCTCGCCTAAGCACCTGTCGGGAGTCGCCTTCGTATGCTCAAACGGTGCCCAAGAACGCCGCGTTGTCGCCGGCCCTGCGAAACTCCTTCATGAACGGCCTCGCCCTCGCGCCCGCCGGTGCGAACGTGGTGATGCAGCTCTCCCGCCTGCCGGTGGGGCGTGGCGTGGCCGAGAGTCGCGTCGATAGCGGGGCGCTCGCGAAGCACCCGATCAAAAGAACCCGCACCACGCTCGGCTACATCGTCGCCGTTCTCTTAGGTGACGACGAGATGCGCGAGTACATACGTCGCGAGGTCAACCGCCAACACCGCGACGTGCACTCACGCGACGAGGACGAGGTCATCTACAACGCCTTCGACCCGGACCTGCAGTTGTGGGTGGCCGCCTGCATGTACCAAGGCTCCCTGGACGCCATTCGACTGGTGGCGGCGGACGTGAGCGACGAACTGCTCGACGAGCTCTACGAGCACTGCTCGCGCTTTGCGACAACCTTGCAGGTGCCTATCGAGCGTTGGCCTCGCGATCGCGAGGCCTTCGAGGCCTATTGGCGTGAGGCCCTGGGACTCATCGCCATGGACAACGTGACGAGGGAGTACTTGAGGGGCATGGTGCGACTTCGGTTTCTGCCCCGCGCGCTAAACGCCTGGCTCGGGCCAATTCACGAGTTCATCGTGACCGGGTTCTTGCCGCCGCTCTTTCGTGAGCAACTGGGAGTGTCGTGGAGCCCGGGTCGTCAGCAGGGCTTCGACGCGCTGTGCCGGGCTGCAGTATCGGTCCACCGCGTTCTTCCCCGGGCGTTGCAGGAGTTTCCTCTCAACGTCGTGTGGTGGGACACGCAGCGTCGCCATCGCGCGGGCCGCGCTTTCGTGTAGCGAGTCCATACTCCGCCGATGGCGGGACCTATCGGTGCTGGTTGTACTTCACCTGGCAGGAGGCGCCGTCG
>DATHNV010000209.1:0-4820 GCA_035485615.1 Acidimicrobiales bacterium | reverse complement strand
AAGCCCGTACTCCATGGCGCTGCGGCGAAAGACGACGCTGTGCGACTCCTTGACCGCACGCACGTACATCACTCTCGCGCGAGCCATCCCGATGGGAACGCCGACGCCAGCGCCAATGAGAGCGGCGACCACGTGGCCGTCGCTGCGCGACATGAGACTCCAGAGGACCGAACCGATGAGCACGATGCTCACCAGGGGGTCGAGCGTGGTGATAGCCAACGGGCGGAGCCGTTCGCCCTTATTAAGAACGACGTCGCGATTCTGGCGAATGCTGCGACTGCGCAGGATCGCAATGAATATGAGCACCGCTAAGACCAGATAGCCGCTGTCGCTGGCCCCGCTCGATGAACTACTCACAAAGCAGGTCGGGGCTTACCAGCGCCGGTCGGCGTGCAGATCCCGCACCACCTTCCAGTGTTGTCGCCAGCGCACCGCGCGCTGGTCGGCGCGCTGGCGTTCCTGGGAGGCCAGTTTCTTGGCGATCTTCTTCAGTTGCGGCTGCTCGGTGGCGATGTCGCGGAACCAGTTCGAGGCGATGACCATGTCGTGCTGCTTGCCGAGGTACTTCTGCATGTAGTCCAGGCGACGCGCGAACTCCTCGACGGGTGAACCCACCACGTCCGAGAGGGCCTGGGCCGCGTAGAGCATTCGCTTGGCCGCCACGCGCGTCGAGTGCAAGTTTCGATCGCTGGGCTTTCGTTTGGCCTGCTTGATCTCGCGGCGAAGTTCACTCCAGGCGACTCGCAACGCGCGACGAGCCATGGGAGTGAGGGTCTCGGACGAGGTGAAGCGAGTGGGGAGCGACGTGCGGAACTCGCTGACCTCGCGCAACGTGTCGTGGTACTTGTCGGACTTGAGCAGGTCGTCGGTCTTGTGCTGCAGGTTTCGGCGCGATCGAGCGGCGATGTCCATGAGCTGGCGGCCCTGAGAGGACGTCACGCGATTACCCAGGGCACGGATGACACTGGCTTCGAGCACCTCGGCGTCCCGGAGGCGTCCGAAGAGTTTGCTCACGTCGCCCAGGCGCACGATGAGGTCGTCCGCGCCGAGGGTGGGATCGATACTGGCCATGGTCGCCAGGCGGTACTGGACGCGACGAAAGGACAGGCGCAGCTTGCGAGTCGATTCCGGGTCGTCGGGGGCTCCGTCGCCCCGGTTGTTGCGCACGATGAAGTCCGCGAGCTTGATGTCACTTTCGGCCACGTTGAGGAGTTCGCGGGTAAAGGCCTTGACGACGTCGTGGTCGTGGCGGCGCTGTTGTTTCTTGGTCATCTTGACCGGCCCCCTCCCGTCCATTAACGCGTCGACCTCGTAGCGTAGGCAACTCATCGCGGTTCGCCGATATTAAGCGGAAAACGGGGGAAACGACTGGCCTGGCGGCTCGCGCGAGCCCCGGGCGAGTCGGGTGAGTGTCGCGGATCACCACCGTGACCGGTGATCGTGCACGGCGCCTTTCTGTGGTCCTCGCATCGCGCAGTGATTCCCACTGTTCAACGGTATCTTGGGTCCTTTCGCAATTAAGCCATGGTCCGTTTTGCGTGCGTCACCGAACTACTCTGAGTGGCTCGGCGCGTTGCCGAATCGAGTTGCCCTGGAGTCTCATGCGTCGTCTTGTCCTCGTCGTACCCGCCATCGCCCTGCTCCTCGCCACGTCGTCGCTCACCGCGGGCGCCGCCACGAAGACCGCCGCGCAGATCCTTCAGATCAGCGTGGGTTCGATGAAGACCGAGGGGAGCTTTCACTACGACTCCACCTCGTCGATCGGGGGCAAGGTGGCCCTCAGCCTGTCCACGGACAGTTCGCTCACCTATGGCACCCAGACTCAGACGCTGGACGGAGGCACGGAGACCACCCGGCTCATTGGCAAGACCCTATATATGTACGCGAACGCCAAGGCGTACGCCCAGGACTTCGACGTCGCTAAGACCACCTTGGCCAATAAGTGGGTTCTGGTGCCCTCGACGAACAAGAACTACGGCAACATCGCCGACGCCATCTTGGTCAAGTCCGTCATGCAGCAACTCGTCGACATCGGATCGGTGAAAGACGTCGGCACGGCCACCTTTGACGGCAAGACCGCATTGGAGCTTCGCGGCGACGCCGGGGCGAGTGGCACCGAAACGATCTACGTCTCGTCGACGGCGCCGTACCTGCCCATCGGCCTCTCGGCCGAAGCGACCGAGGAGGGTCACAAGATCATCAATGAACTGGTCTTTTCGAAGTGGGGCGAGAGGTTCAGTGTGAAGGCACCATCGGCGTACGTGGTCGCCACCAAGAAGACCTTCCCGTAGTCGGAGGACAGGCTTAGGATTCGTCGATGGCCGGGGACTACAACGACGGAATCATCTCGTGTGACGCCGAGGGCGTAAACATCCGGGGCTACTACTTTCCCTGGGGCGCCAAGCGTGTGCCCTACAGCACCATACGGGGTCTCGAACGCGTGACCATGGGAGCCTTGACGGGTCAGTGGCGTATCTGGGGAACGGCAAATTTCAAACTGTGGGCCAACTTCGATGCGAAGCGGCCCAAAAAGACCATTGGGTTCATCCTCGACGCGGGCAAGCGAGTGCGGCCCTTCGTGACTCCTGACGACCCCGAAGCGTTCGAGGCGGTGGTGCGAGAGCGCGCGCACTTGGGTCCGAGCAGCACTGAGTCCGGCTCGGCGCCATTTCTTTAGCCGCGTCGAAGGCGACAGAAAGCGCCTTGACGGCGTGGCCGCAATCGGTGCATAGTCATCAAGGCGAGGTCTCACACCGCGCAGCCCTCTCGGAAGGGGTCGAATGCGCCCAGTGATCGTCCAGGAGTTCGTCACCCTCGACGGCGTCATGCAAGCGCCGGGCGACGCGCACGACCACCCTGCGGCGGGCTGGCAGCACCAGTTCGTCGGCGAAGACCACATCCGCCTGATCGTCGAACAGATGCGTGAGGCCGATGCGCTGCTCCTCGGTCGCACCACCTACCAAGAGTTCGCCGCCGTCTGGCCTCACACGCGCGACACCATCGGACTCGCCGAGCGAATGAACGAGATGCCCAAGTTCGTCGCCTCGACCACGCTGTCGCGGGTCTCGTGGAACGCCAGCCTCTTGCGCGGTGACGTGGCGAGTGCGGTTGGCCAACTCAAGGAGTCGCCGGGTAACGGCTTGGTCGTCGTGGGCAGTCGGAAACTCGCCACGTACCTGCACCAGCACGATCTCGTGGACGAATACCGATTGTGGCTACACCCGGTGATCGTCGGTTCGGGCGACCGGCTGTTCGAAGAGGGTCTCAACCCCACGACCTGGCACCTCTTTGACGTCGAGTCGACCGGCGAGGGGGTTCTGGTCGCGACGTATCGTCGCCGACCGCGCCGCTAGCGTCGCGCGTAACGCACGAGCGCCTGCCAAGACTGTGTAGGAACGCCACGAAAGGAGTGCGATGGAACTGGACGCGAGCACCATCACGGTGATCGGGGCGAGTTGGTGCCCGGACTGTCGTCGAACCAAGACCTTCCTCGCCGAACAGCGGGTCGCCTTTAACTGGGTTGACCTCGAGCAGCACCCGGAGGCGACCGAGATCGTCGAGCGCTACAACGAGGGACGCCGCTCAATTCCCACCATCATCTTTCCAGACGGCTCCCACCTCACCGAGCCAGAGAACGACGAGCTGGCCGACAAACTCGGCCTGTCGCGCTCGGCCGAGTGCGACATGTACGACGTGATCATCGTGGGCGGAGGTCCCACGGGTCTGACCGCGGCAATCTACGCCGCACGCGAGAACCAGAGCGTGCTCATCATCGAAAAGTCGGCCCCCGGGGGACAGGCCGGGGTCACCGAGCGCCTCGACAACTACCCGGGCTTTCCCGACGGTGTGCCAGGCTATGAACTCGCCGATCGCATGAGCCGTCAAGCCGAACGCTACGGCGTCGAGATTCTTCAGGCTGTGGCCGTCACCGACGTCGTGCGCGACGGCGAGTGGATCGCGGTCACCACCGCCACCAACGAGACGTACCGCGCGAGTGCGGTGCTGATCGCGACGGGCTCGGTCTACCGGCGCACTGGCGCGGAGGGTGAAGCCGATCTCATCGGCGCGGGCATTCACTTCTGTGCCACGTGCGACGGACCCTTCTACCGCGGCGCGAAGGAAGTGGTGGTGATAGGAGGTGGCAACAGCGGGCTGGAGGAGGGATTCTTTCTCACGCAGTTCGCCGAACACGTGACGATCGTCGAGTACAACGAGACCCTCGGCGGCAGCCGCCTACTGCAAGACGAGGTGGCCGAGAACCCCAAGATGTCGGTGCTCACCAACACCAAGGTCGTGAGATTCTCTGGCAACGACAAAGGCAAGCTTGATCACGTGGACCTCGAGGACCGCGCAACGGGAGAGGTTCGCTCGCACGAGGCGGCGGGCGCCTTCGTGTTTATCGGTTTGGATCCCAACACCGAGTTCCTCCACGGGGCGCTTGATCTGGACGAGCGCGGATTCATCCTGAGCGACGAGCAGTTTCGCACGAACGTTCCGGGGGTCTTCGTGGCCGGAGATGTGCGTCACGGCTCGACCAAGCAACTCGCCTCAGCCGTCGGCGAAGGGGCTGCCGCGTCCATTCAGATTCGCTATCTGCTCGACAAGATGGCCAAGGCCGAACACGTCGGGGTCTAAGACGGCGTCGAAACGTGCTCGCCGACTTTGAACTCTCGGCGACCGTGTGGCGTGAGGTGCCAGACGCTGGCGTGACCTTCGACGGTCCACTCACTCGGCCCGCCAACCAGTGCCGTGAGTTCGTCGATGCCGTAGATCGACGTGGCCGACTCGTCGGGTAGAACAAAGCGCGCGACGACGTCGGG